>CAJXVR010000040.1 GCA_913061285.1 uncultured Verrucomicrobiota bacterium
TAGAGAGGTCTCGTGGGCTCGGAGATTTGTATAAGAGACAGATTCACGGCCATTCCAATGCCGACCAGTTCTTGACGGGGGCAGACACGGGCGGGAGGGGTGATTATCAGAATGCGATCTCGCTCGATCAGGTCTATGCGGCTCATGTGGGAGAACATACGCGCTTCTCATCGCTTGTCCTATCGACCGATGGAGGCGCGGGAACGCCGCGCGGCACCCACACGATGTCGTTCGGTCGAAACGGGCGTGCGATTCCTGCGGAGAACAAGCCAAAACGCATCTTCGATGAGCTGTTTGTGAAAATCGATGGTAACGCTGCCCAACGATTGTCGCTCAGCCAGAGCGCGCTTGACGAACTCATGGACGATGCGCGGTCACTGCGGAGAGAGCTGTCTCGGCAGGATCAGAATACACTCGACGAATTTCTCGATTCCGTGCGAGGGACAGAGCGCAAAGTCGCGAAGGCGGCGACCTGGCTCGATATTCCGCTTCCTACAGTCGATGTCGATCATCTGAATCTCGACATCACCCCAGATAATCCGCGGGAGTATATTCAGACGATATACGAGTTGATTTACCTAGCCTTCAAAACCGATTCCACACGTGCGGCGACCTATATGATCGGTAAAGAACTCGGCGCTGGCATCAGTGACTATCTCGCGCGGGCGGTTGACTTACCTCTGACGCACAAATTGTCCCACGAGACCAAGAATCCCGGCGGGTGGAAGAATTTCGGCACCTACTGCCGTTTTCAATCCGAAGAATTCGCTCGCTTTGCGACTAAATTGAAATCGACTCTGGAACCTGCCGGTGAAGGGAGCATGCTCGACAATACGTTGCTTCTGTTCGGCTCCGCTTCTAGTGCCTTTCACCTTTCCCGCAACTATCCGTTGTTACTCGTTGGCGGCAAGAAGATGGGCTTTAAACATGGGCAGTATCTCAACTTTGCCGGCGCGGGAGCCTATCGCGGCGGCTGGGCTCCGGGAGACACTGAGCCGTGGAGAATGGAGGCCAGTCAAGAGGATCTTCCGCTATCGAATCTCTATGTGGCAATGTTGCAGAAGCTCGGTGTTGAAACAGAGGCATTCGGTGGCAACACCGGAATGCTGAGTGAGGTTTGAGGGTGGCAATTTCAGTTCGTCGACCAATCTTGATGTCTTGGCAGCGCGCAAATCTCAATTGCTAATGGGGATTCGATCGCTTCATTTTGCTCTGGCGCTCATCGTGTCTCTGATGACTGCCTCGAGGGCCGACGACAAGGCAATTGAAGGCAGCCTTCCGAATGTCATTTTTGTTCTCACTGATGATCTGGGGTATTCGGACATTGGCTGCTACGGTGCGACCAAGGTATCGACTCCCCACATTGATCAAATGGCTGCCGAAGGGATTCGCTTCACTGAATTCCACACAGCGGCGTCGATTTGTTCGCCTTCCCGAGCGGCCTTTCTCACAGGGGCCTACCCGCAACGTGCGGGCCTCTATATGGGCATCAATCCGATCCGGACGGCTCACTGGTTTCTCGGACTCCACCCTGACGAGATTACCCTCGCTGAGCTGTTGAAACAGCAGGGGTATGCGACTCACATGGTCGGCAAATGGCACCTTGGCACCGAGCCTGAATTCCTGCCGCAGAGGCAGGGCTTCGATTCTTACTATGGCATGCCGTGCAACTTCAGCCACTCGCCTAAGTTTTTCGATGGCGACGACGAGGTATTCGCTAAGGCGCCCTTGAATCGCTTGACCGAACTCTACACCGAACGGGTCACCAGGATCATTCGTGAGAACGTGGGCGAGCCGTTTTTCCTCTACTACGCGCATAACTATCCGCATACGCCGTATCGAGCCGGCGAGAATTTTAGGGGCAGTTCCCAGGATGGTGTACGCGGTGACGTGATGCAGGAACTTGACTGGGGTGTCGGCGAGATGATGAAGGCATTGAAACAGGTCGGCATCGAGGACAACACCATCGTTATTTTTGCCTCCGACAACGGCCCCACGAAGAACACCTATGCTCAACCCTATCGCGGCACCAAGTACGTCACGTTTGAAGGAGGGCACCGCGTGCCGTTTATCATTCACTGGCCTGACAGGATTCGGAATGGCGCCGTTTCCAACGTCAGTGCAAATGCGATGGATCTCTTCCCTACTTTGTCGCAGATCATCGGAGTCAAGTTACCGAATGATCGCGTTTACGATGGCGTGAGTCTTGTGCCTCTCTTGGAAGGGAAGTTCCTCGATCGCAAGAGCGATGCTCCCTTCTATTACTATAACTGTGAGAATCTGCAGGCCGTGCGTCGGGGCGATTGGAAACTCCACCTTCCTCGCGAAAAGAAACAACTGCCGTTCTGGGATAAAAACAAGGCGTTTGCTGGGCTTAAACAACCCGTTCTCTACAATCTGCGGACGGATCGGGCCGAGAAAAGCGATGTCGCCTCCGCGAATCCAAAGATCGTGAAACAGATGTTGAAGCTAGCGGCATCCGCGCGTGACGACCTCGGAGAATTCATGCAGCGCGGCAGAGGCCAACGTCCCACAGGTTCTATTTTTCCGGGCGTTCCCGTGATCAGCCATGAGAAGGACTGGGGAGCGATCCCTATGACTACAGCTCAAGCCTTTGAGATAGAAAGAAAAACCCGCCATCCCGATTGGAAAGACGGAGAGGCAAAATGAATTTCCGAATCGATTAACAATTTTTTATGAAACGATACGTTCTAAAACACTCCGTTGGCCAGTGCACTCGCCTACTCGCGATTGCTGCGTTTAGCCTGATCGCTACCGCATTCACGTTTGGGCAAGTTGCCAAGGCACAGCCTGCATCCAAGCCGAATATCGTCCTGGTTATTACCGACGACCAGGGCTACGGCGATCTCGGGTTTACCGGTAATCCGGTTATCAAGACCCCTCATATCGACCACCTCGCCACGGAATCGTCTCAACTAACGGACTACCATGTTGCACCAACCTGCTCGCCGACGCGTTCCGCACTACTCACCGGTCATTGGACAGACCGCACCGGAGTGTGGCACACGGTTAACGGTCGATCGATGCTGCGCGAGAACGAAGTCACGATCGGCCAGTTGCTGAAGGACCATGGTTATGCGACGGGAATGTTTGGGAAATGGCACCTTGGTGACAACTATCCTTATCGACCGGAAGACCGAGGTTTCACTGAAGTGTATCGTCACGGTGGTGGCGGCGTGGGCCAGACTCCGGATCTTTGGGACAACGCGTATTTCGACGGGAGCTATTTTCACAATGGGGAGGTCGTTCCTGCCAAGGGCTTCTGTACGGACGTATTTTTTGGGCAAGCCCAGCGATTCATTCGTGAACAAGCTGCCGCGAAGAAACCTTTCTTCGCCTACATTGCGCTGAACGCGCCTCATGGTCCCTTGCATGCGCCTCAGAAATACCTGGATCTTTATGCTGATCAGACGCCTGCGATCGCATCGTTCTTTGGAATGATCACCAATATCGACGACAATGTCGGCGCGACTCGTGCGCTCTTGGGTGAACTCGGCATCGCTGAAAACACGCTCTTCATCTTTACCACCGACAACGGTACGGCTAGCGGTGCAAACGTCTTCAATGCCGGGATGCGAGGTAAGAAGGGGAGCGAATACGAAGGAGGCCATCGCGTGCCGCTCCTGGCTCATTGGCCCGCCGCGGGTTGGACCAAGCCGCATGTCAGTGACACGCTCACTCACGCTGTGGACATTGTTCCTACCTTCCTCGACATCGCCGGTGCATCGACTCCCGCTGGATTAAAGTTTGACGGCCGGTCGATCCGTCCACTTCTAGACCCCGCTGCTGACGCCTCGAGTTGGCCGCACGAGCGCATGCTCGTCACCGATTCCCAGCGTGTGCGGGATCCTATTAAGTGGAAGCAAACGGCCGTCATGTCCGGTGCCTGGCGCCTCGTCAATGGCAAGGAACTCTACAACATCAAGACCGACCCAGGGCAGCAGCAGAACACCATTGCCGATCATCCTGAGCGAGCCGCTAAAATGCGGGCCTTCTACGACGCCTGGTGGGCTGAGCTAGAGCCGACCTTCGCTCAGACCACGGAGATCTACCTTGGCCATCCGGATCATCCCGTCGTGAGTCTCACTGGACATGATTGGATCCAAAAGGCATTGCCGCCATGGAATCAACAACACATCCGCGTGGGCTACGGCTACGGGCCAGCGCGCGCCGGTCGGGGGCGAGGCAATCGGGCTCGGAGAGACGCTGGCAAATCCGTTCACGCAGGTCATTGGGCTGTGAAAGTGCTCACTGCCGGCCGGTACGAGATCAGTGTACGTCGCTGGCCGCTAGAGGCGAACCATCCAATCACGGCATCATTGCCACCTGGAACGAATGTTCCTGGTGCCAGCGTCGCTTTCCGGGCCCGCCCCGGTGTCACCATTCCTGCGAGTGCTGCAACGCTTCGCATTGATGGCAAAGACATTGCCTCCAAGCCTGTTGGCGCCACCGACTCCGCGATCGCATTCACCACGACCCTGGCAACGGGTTCTCATGAACTCGCTCCGGTTTTTGTCACCGAGGACGGTCATGAAGTGGGTGCCTATTACGCAATCGTTAAGAAGCTTCCATGAGGGGCTGGCGAAGGTTTCCTGCTTACCGGACGAGAGGAAGGTATGATTCGAATCGAATGCTTGTGACCCAAGGTGGCTGCAAGCAGCCCACACTCCATTGAGTGCGAGAGCCTGCTCTCGCGCCTTAGTCCAATGCGATCTACCCTATGAACGGTGCCCTTTTTCAATCACGCTCGGGGCGAACCTGGACGAAACAAATGAAGCAACTTTTTACCCTAGTTTGGGTGCTCGCTGCCGGGGGGCTTTGCCGGGGGGCGGATTCGAAGGCTGATTTCTATGTTTCGCCACAGGGATCGGATACGTGGTCCGGAGGGCAATCGGATCCCAACGCCCAAGGAACCGATGGTCCCTTTGCCACGCTGGAACGGGCCCGGAATGCGGTTCGGGAGCTGAAAGCGAATAAGGCGGGTGACATTGTAGTCTTCGTTCGTGGGGGGACTTATCGTTTGAACCAGACCTTAAGATTTGGATTGGAGGATTCGGGCGAGGGCAATCACACCGTAACCTATGCGGCTTATCCAAACGAGACGCCAGTTTTCAGTGCTGGTAGAGAACTTGGTGGTTGGTCCAGAGTGACGGATGAACTTCCCGGCTTGCCTTCGGAAGCCCGAGGGAAGGTTCTGGTGGCTGATGTTTCGGATCGATTCTTCACTCTCTATGATGGGGAGGGTATGTTGCCTCGGGCAAGTTCTGATGGATTTATTCCCCTCGCAGGGGGCAGCCGCACCCGCGTGCATTTTCCAAAGGGCAAGTTGAAGGATTGGTCGAACGTGGAGGATGTGGAGATCGTTGTCCGGCCCCATCACGCCTGGATTAGCAATGTGTTGCCACTGAAGTCTGTTGCGGTGGAAAGGCAGATGGCAGTCACGTCGATTGCTGCCACTTATGCGATGAACCGGCTTCATTTCTTGAAGACTACGGAATCGTGTTGGGTTGAGAATGTGCTTGAGGAACTCGATGAGCCAGGTGAATGGGTGCTCAATACCAAAGAGGGCAAGGTGTTTCTGTGGCCGCGGCAAGAGTCTCCGATCGTGGTTCCTCAATTAATCGAGTTGATTCGAATCGAGGGCGAGATTGATCAGCAAGGTTTCCTAGATGTACCGGTGCGAAATCTTCATTTTAGAGGCCTGACGTTCATGCATGGGGATCGCTATTCCTTGGCGGAGGGCGATGCCGGCTTGCAGCATGATTGGGATTTTTTTGACAAACCAAATGCTCTGGTCCGCTTTCGCGGTACGGAGCATTGCTCGATTGAGTCCTGTCACTTTACCCACAGCGGTAGCGGCGCGATTCGTATCGATCTGCATGGGCAGCACAACCGAATCGCTGGAAATCATATCGAGCAGATGGGCGGTGCCGGCATTCTCCTCTGTGGCTACGGACCGGGAACCAAGGATGTAAACCGGAATAATTTGGTTTACAATAACCACCTTCATCATTTGGGGCAAATTTATCTCCATTCACCCGGGATCATGATTTGGCAGAGTGGTGAGAATCGAGTGGCGAACAACTTGATTCATCACATGCCGTATAGCGGGATGATTGTCTCGGGCTGTATGACTCATTTTTTCAACCGAAACGGGCGGGAGCTGAGTCGCACGATTAGGCGTCATGAAATCGGCGATCTGCCGAGAACGCCAACGCTGGAAGATGTTCGTCCTTTTTTGCATACCCACGACAACCTCATTGAATACAACGAGATTCATCACGTGATGGAAAGGATGGGGGACGGTAACGGGATTTACGTTCGTGGGGCTGGGGCCGGGAATGTGATCCGGCGCAACTACGTTCATCACTTGGTCACGCCGATGCTCATGCAGGCGGCGATCCGAACCGATGGGGGCCAGCGCGACACACTGATCGCTGAGAACCTAATATTTAAATGCATGGCCCAAGGAATTATCCTGAAGCTAAATAATCGTGCTGAAAATAACATCGTTGCGGACGTGTTGGCGCCACCGCGTGGTTACCATTTGTCGCTAAGGGAGGGGCCATTGACGGAGGCAGTTATCAAGAGAAATATCTTCTATTCCATGGGGAAGGATACGGTCTTTATTGACGAGTTGCCCCCTGGTAAAGGCCGGGAAACGGAGGACCGTAGGGGGCGAGCGTTAGCCAGAGCCAAGGATGCGGAAATGGACTACAATATCTATTTCAGCGCAGGCGATCCTATGCTGGGCGAATCAATGCTCAAGAAACAACAGCAGGATGGGGTTGATAGGCACAGTCTCGCAGTTGATCCACTGTTTGTCGCTCCCGAAAATGGTGACTTTGGTCTAAAGAAAAACTCACCCGCATTGAAACTGGGATTCGTTCCCTTCGATCGCTCGAAGGTGGGACTACGCGCTAGAGCGAAAAAGGATTGAAGGCGTTCTTTGACCGTTGCCAGGATTTTTGAAAGGGCTCCAGAAGGCACTCCAGGTATGCTTGGGAGTTAGGGTTGATACCAGCTGGGGGTGCCGAACCAATCGTGCATTTCTTTCTCGAAGGGAGCGACGATCTCGTCAGGCTCCGGGAAGACGCCTTGATCTTGCGTTTCTACGATCCAGACCGAGAGTGCTGTTCTCATTTGTATGAGTAAGTCTCGATAGCTGGGATCCGCAGCAAGGTTGTTGATCTCATGCGGATCATTGACGGTGTCAAAAAGTTGCTCTTCCGGAACACGCGGAGACATGAGCGCCGCGGGTGGTCCGGTGAGTTTCCCCTCAGCCATCAATTGACGCATGAGGGGTTTGATAGGGAAACATTTCTCTTTGTATCGGTTGAGCGAGGTGAAGTGCCGGTCAGGATAGTAGTTGCGGAGGTAATGAAACCGTTTGCCTCGAACGCTACGAATCCGGTTCACGGTTTCGTCAATTCGATCCCGTGCGGAGAAGGCAAACTGGCGTTGCGGGCCCAGCTTGTTTCCGAGGAAGATTCGCCCGTCCATACCTAAGGGGCGCTTGATGCCGGCGATGTTGAGTGTGGTTGGGGTGAGATCGATGAGGCTGATGAGTTCGTCGCTGACGCTTCCTGCTTTGTAGTTTGCGGGAGCTGGGAAATTCTTTGGCCAGTGAATGATCATGGGAACATGGAGTCCGGTGTCATAGCACCAGTGTATGCCTCTCGGTTCGATTCGGCCATTGTCCCCAAAGAAAATGATGACCGTATTGTCCGCCAGTCCATCTGCTTTCAATTGAGCAAGAATGCGTCCTACGGTTTTGTCCATGCCTGAGATCGAATTCAGATAGCGTGCCCATTCCTTTTTCACGAGGGGATGATCCGGATAGTATGGCGGCGGAGTCACGTTGTCTTCGGTGGCGATTCGGTCGTGTTGTTTTTCGCCCTTCCACTCGACGCGAGGTTGGCGCCAGGTTTGCCGGTCATAGATATCGTACTCAGCCTCCAAGGTGTTGATCTGGGCAAAGAATGGTTCGTGGTCTTTAAGGGTTTCCCACTGGTTGCTATCATAAAGTTTCCCTTCGTTAACGAAATTGAGATCTAGTTTCCCTGAGCCGACCTGCTCTTGTTCTATGGTCGTGATGTTGGCGGTATAATAGCCGACATCTTTTAGGCGGTGAGTGATGGGACGAACGCCTTCTGGAAGACGGTAGTCGTCCTCTCTGTGGGAGCGCATGTTGTGGGTGTCGCTAGTCGTTTGATACATGCCCACGAAGAATGCGCTGCGGCTCGGTGCGCATACGGGTGAGGTTGAGAAGACGTGGGTATAGCGAATTCCACGAGCGGCGAGATCATCGAGGTAGGGAGTCTTGACCTGTTTCGCTCCGTAGCATCCAAGATCGAGCTTTAGATTCTCTGCAACAATCCAGAGTATGTTGGGCCGTTTGGGAGGCCCGACCGCCACAGCTGAAGGGATTACAATCGTGATCGAGAGAAGTAGAAGAGTGATTGTTCGTTTCATTAATCTCTTGGTTCAGCGCGGTGTGGTCGTCTGGTATGGGGCGTGTGGACGAAGAATCTTATCTGTCTGAAGCCGTAGAGGCAAGCGCTGGGCTTGGAGACTGAGCGCTTTATTGAAGGAGGCGACGTGCCGAAAACGCAAAGGGCTCAGCGGCGATCGAATGCGATCACCACTGAGCCCTGGAGGATTTTAGTCTGTCCGTCTATCTGGCGATGTAGAACTTGGCAGAAGCTTCAGCGCTGGTTGAGAACGGTGAGGTCGCTCCAGTTACCGGTGAGAAGTCACCTGTTACGCTGTCAGAAGACATCAGCGTTCCGGTGTAACTGATAACGATTGTTCCTCCGTTGTTCTCGATTCCAGAGATTGCCCCAGACCCGCCACCAGGGACGGGAGGTAAAACCACTGGAGGGAGAACGACGGGTGGTTCAACCGGGGTGATCGAATCGGCATCGTTGAAGTCCCAATGGGCCAGCAGTCCCTTGCTCGAAGGGAGATCAGAAGGCGAGGTGCCGCCTGCGATCGACTTCAAGTCGGATTCGCTAAGAGCCGTTGAGAAAATTGCGAAATCATCGAAGATCGAGAGATCGTTATTCCCTAGGACCCCGTCCGAACCGATGAACAAGCCGGTCACATCGGACGTGAGAGGATCGGCATCAAATATGTCCAGGAATAGCTCGCCGTCAATTCGGATCTCCTTGAAGTCTTCCTTCTTGGAGAAGGAGAACAAGTGCCAGCTATCTGTCCAGAAGGTATCGTCCGTATAAGCAGGGAACTCAGTGATTGAGCCATTGAGTCGCTGCGTTGGCACGGTACAACATCCTTGGGTGTCGAGGAAGATCTGGTTGTTCCCCCAGGGGACATGGGCTTGGAAACCACGATTGCCGTTGTTCGCCGAGGCGCTGGTAATCCAGAAGGCTGAACTATTGGAAATTGTGTGCTTCTTGCCCCAGAAGGCCACTGTCAATTCGTCATTGGCAAATGCTTCCTCGAGGTATTCGAATTGAGTCACGATGATGGACCCACCCTGATTGGTGAAATCCATACCGTAGTCACCCGTCTCGCCCGAGACGCCGCCGCCGTCTTCTGTGTAAGTGGCATTACCTGTGATCAAGCCTGGATAGGAACCGACTCGATCAAGGGTCGGCCCAGCGTATTCGCGTACCGTGAAAGACCAGGTTCGGGTGATTCCATTGTAGCTTAGGCTGGCGGTCTGAGTGGAACCACCAGGTAAGAAACCATCGGGTTGGAAGCTGACGGTTGTGACTCCGCCGGACTTATTCGTAGATGCGTCCACCGTGGCACCGTTCACGCTCAGCGAGACGCTTGCGGCATCGACAGGATCCGAGCCGTCGGTCAGCTGGACTTCGATGGCTGAATCTGGGCTGACGCCGGTTGCTCCAGGGCTAGGGACAACCTTGCTGGCGTAGGTAGGGGCACCACCGGTCCGTTCGCGGTAGGCTTTGCTGGCGTTGGCGTTGGATGTATCGTTGATCAAGATCTTCTCTCCATCCACTACAGAGAACCACTCGACATTGGCTCCTCCACGACCTTCATACCAAAGAAGCCGCATCGGATAAACACCATCTTCTTCGACCACAAAGTTGAAGAGAGTGTCAGCGGCCCCGCGACCACCTTCGAAGATCCCGAGTTGGGTTCCAAACTGGTCCAATGCTGATGGGCCTGAGGTTACCTTGAAACCATCATCACTGTTGACGCCGAAGGTGTTGAGGCCGCTCTTTAATTCAACATGGGTGAGAAACTCGCCTACGATCCCGTCTGTGCTGTCATTGAATCCCGGAATGCCGGGGATGAGCGCATCGGGGAATCCGGTGCCATCATTGAAGTTGCCTTGAGCCGCTTCTGCTTGATCGAAGTTGACTAGGTCGACGTTGACAGGGGTGACTTCATAGCTTGTCGCATTGAAATCACCGGCTTCGTTGAGGTAGGGTTCTTCGGTCAATGGATCGATGAATTCACCGCGAAGTTGGCGTTCGGCATCGGCACTCACGTTGTTGTGAAGTGTGGCGTTGGTGATTTCGATCTGGATGTCACTGACTTGAGAGATGTTGGCCACAAAGCCCGGCTTGCTGGTATCCACGTCGTCGACTTTGAAGTCCGTGGAGAGGAACCCAAAGTTTGCCGGGACGGTTAAATCAAACGACTGGGAGTGCGCTCCGGCAGGTGACGCGGTGTCGTTGTAGGAAAGTTCGACACTGAATACTTGACCTGGCCGTGGGAAGAAATCGAACTCGTAATTGATTTCGACTTTTGTTCCGTTGCGTACGGTGGATGGCGAAATGGTCGCTCCATCAAGCGTGGCCGTTATTGACCCCTCGTCGATGCCGAGTCCGATCTCTTCCAACGCGGCCGCGAATCCGGAAAAACTTCCGCTGAACGAGGCGAGCCTTGGGGCGAGTCCATTACTGGGATCAGGGACGAACGAAGGCTTTTTGATCAGTGCGAGGAGCGCGGGATCGAATTCAGCCAAGACTTCGCCTGCTGATGCTTCTCGGACAGTGCTGACCGTGATGCTGTCGTTGGCGCGTAATCCATCCAAAAGAATAACGATAGACGCACTGGCCGAATTGTGGCCGTTGGAATTCCGAATGTAATGCGTGCTTGCGGTTGCACCGGGGACGGGGCTGCCGTTGACCTCAACCGAAATGGTTGGGTTTGCTCGAGCGACTGTTGACTCAAGGGCATCGTTGTAGACAAGAAGGTAGTTACCGGCTTCCTTGACTGTGACGGTTCCGTTGCCCGTATTGCTGCTGTAAAGGGCGCTGTCATTAACTGAAGGATTGCCCCAAGCAATAGGCGTGGCGGTTTCGGGGTTGAAGCTAATGTCATCGATCGTCTCAAGCGCAGTTGCGGAGAATACACCGGAGTTGCCGAGTTTTTCGATAAAGAGTGAGGCTTGTTTGCCGGCTGTGAGAGTAATGATGCCAGCTTGGCCCTTCTTCCAAGTTTCGATGCGTAGTCGCTGATTGCCCGTGACTTCGATGACGCCTGAAAAATGAATTGAGGCCTCGGTGTGTCCGTCGGCGTTTCGAATGTACCCTTGCTCGGCTCGGCCGCCGGGAACTTGCTCCCCGTTGAGAGTCACTAACATTCCTGGTGCCGCCCGAGCAATCGCGCCGGAGAGAGGAATGTTTGCGGTCACGAGATAGGTGCCGGAACCGAGGGTGATTTCTTCGCCGCCATCACTATGGGTGAATCCTGAGTCTTTTCGATTCGAGGCCCAGGTCAAGAGTGCAGGGTCTTCTACGTCGAAATCTCGATTCAAATTGTCATCCCCATCATCGGGTCCGTCCGAGAGAGCCGAGAAGACCGTCCGAGAGCTGTCGACCAATTCAACATACAGAGAGGCAGTATTGATGGTCGTTGGATCCGAGACTTTCGTTGTTTTTGAGAGTTTGAGCTCGATCACATCTCCAGCGTTCAAGCCTGGAACCAGTTGCGCGATGTGATCGGATGATTCGTCGTGACTATTTGAGTTTCGCATGTAGGACGATTCACTGCGAGAACCAGGCACGGGTTCTCCGTTCACGTAGAGTTCTGCTGCGATGGTCGCTCGAGCGGAGCTATCTGTGAAAGGGATCGTTGCGGCGATAAAGTAATCACCTGGATTTTTGACGATTAGTTTGGTGGCATCCGACAAGCTAAAATCAAAAGCCGTGGGATCCGTTGCTGCCCCTTGGTTCCAAAAAACGGAAGTTGGTGTGTCTGTGGCTAGTGTCGGAGATGCGTTTCCAACAAGGTTACCTTGAAGGAAGGCCCCGTTGGCGGGAGTGGCTTTGAGCGGCTGGATGGCGAACAACAATCCAATCGCTATAGCCAAGGTAGTTCGTATCAGGTTTTTCATAATGACAAGAATAGACGGTACTGAGACCTCGGTGGATCGAGACAATTCCAATTGGGATGGATGGTATTATTCTTTGGTTTGTGGTGGAAATTCAAGGATTATTAACAATGGAGTTGTCGGACTGAGCAATAAATGATTGGTATGAGGGGTTTTACGTATAATTGCCGGATGGTGTAAGCTGCTAAGAATGTGGGTTTTCTGGATGGGCTCTGAGCAGGATGGAATCAATCCTCTCATCTGTTTTGCCCAATCGGGCCTCGCAGTGAATTTCTCGGCTTGGGGCGTGAATGTGCAAGGACACTTTAGAGCCTGGAGCCAACCGTCCTGCTTTCATTATTAGGGGATTCAATCGGATGCAGGATCTGATTAAAAAAAAGAACTCGCTTTCAGAGCTACCGTTAGCCCTGAAAGCGAGTTGTAAGGAGCGCTGATATCGATGGACTATGGCTGAGCGGGCAATCGTCCGATGACCATTTCTCGCTCCGTCTGGCGCTTAAGTCTTCCATGCAGACTGTTCAGCCAACTATTGGGTTTGGTGATCGGGTTTGAACTTGGAAGGCTCCAAGTGTGCCCGACGACTTCGTAGTTGGAGTTTAGTAGGAAACCCATCGTCCCAATTCCGGCTCCGTTCGATTCTTCTTCCACGCCGTCGATAAGATAGTCTCTGGTATCAAATGAATGCCCCCCGCTAGACACATCAATGACTTTTACCGGATAGTATGTGGTGCCAAAGAGGGTCGGATCTGAGGCTGCAAGCGTCTCTGGATAGTTGATTCCTCCGTTCCAGTCGATAGAAAGGAACATCATCGTGTGTCCCGTGTCTTCTCCGATATCGTGTGCGGCCATAATATCACCTGCTTGAACGAGGTCGAGTGTCGTGATGTGCTGTTCGAATCCGACCAACTGCTTGATAAGCGCGGCATAGCGATAAGAGTGTGGGCTAGATTTACTCACAACTTCTTGAAGAAGTGGGTCGAAAAAGTCATAGTCTTTCCAGTTCCATGCATAGGCGGTTTTCAGCAGCAGGGTAACGAAGGAAGAGCATTTAGCGTGGACCTCCGGTAAAATCCCGAGTGCTGGATCTTCGAACTGGAGATAACTGGGGTTCGTCGAACTATTCCAGCTACCGCCATAGCGGTTGATTCGAATCCCGTCAGCGTTGAAGAGGACATCATTGTCCTGGTGGTTAAGGATTCCATTCACCAGATTCATTCCCAAGGCGAGATGTAGTGGGCCGGAGACGTTGCTAGGCCAGTTGACGATTTCGATATCAGGCGTTGGCTCAGGATCAGGCGTTGGCTCAGGATCAGGCGTTGGCTCAGGATCGGGCGTTGGCTCAGGATCGGGCGTTGGCTCAGGATCGGGCGTTGGTAGCGTTGGGGTCCCTGCGAGTCTTCCAATGGTGATCTCACGTTCGGATTGCCAGGTCATTCGACTATGGACAGATTTCACCCAACTATTCGGCTTCGTGACGTAATTCGAGGTGGGCAGGCTCCAGGTATAGCCGAGAATCTCGTTGTTGGCGTTTGCCAGGATCCCGATTGTGCCAACGCCGATGCCTGCGGTCTCGAATTCTTGACCATTGTAGTCAAACGTTCGTGTGTCGAAGGAATGATCGTTGGAAGTGCAATCAAGGAAGCGCATTGGATAGAGCGTGGTTCCCGCGAGGGCGGGATCGGAGTCTTCCTGATCCGTGTGGTAAGGCATCCCGTCCGATAGCGTGAGGCCCGCGACAATTCCGATATGACCGCCGTCATCTCCAACATCGATCATCGTCATAATATCTCCCTTCTGGATTGCGTCGATTCGGATGATTGAGGCGTCAAATCCAACGAGCTGCTGAATGAGAGCCGCATAGCGGTAGGCGCTTGGGCTCGCTTTCGATACGACTTCGTCATCGATTGGATCGTAGAATGAGTATTGGCTCCAGTCCCACTGATATGCGGATTTCAATAGAAGACTGACAAAGGTCGAGCCCTTGGCGTAGGCGCTAGGGAGCACGCCCTGTGCGTTGTCCGCAAACTGAAGATAGACCGGATTCGAAGAGCTGCTCCAGCTTCCGCCTCTGCGGTTTAGATCAACCCCGTTCGCATCGGTAAAGACCCCGCTCATCTGTTGAGTTTGGATTTGCTCGATTAATTCGAGGCCGAGGTCGACGTGGAGGGGAGTAGCCTGTGAAATGGGAATGCTACCGAGCAAGAAACATCCAATGGCCATGCCCGCGATGAAGCGGGATGGTCCAGTACGTTTTGCGGGGCTTTTTCTAGTGTTTTCGTTCATTGTCTCTTTCCTAAATCTTTTTTTAGAGTTTATTTCGTGCCGTCATTGGATCAGTGCGAAATAGGGAATCGATTTAGGCCAAATAAAATCAGAAATGTTTTTCATTGGGCTCCTGGGGGTAGATTTCTCTTGAGACAAGTGTCCCTCGGGTGGGAATAACCAATCGCTTTTAAGGACAATAGATGATGTTGCGGAACCTATGCGCCTTGTACGAGCCGAGCGGCTGGAACAGTAACGTGCCTTCCTCTGGCCTAGGAATGAGAAGCGATCTGCCGACTAGCTCGGGTTAGGGCCAAGGAGAAGGTTTCCATCCAGAGCTTGCAGCGTCAACGATGCCATAAGGTTGGTATAAACCTGCACTCGTGAGCGGTGTCCTTCATCCACAAAGGGCAAGCCATTGCCGCTCTTGAGGTGATTCGGATCCAACATTCGCTCTAGTGATCCATTGAGGGCTCGAAGCGTTGTTCTCTGACTGGAGTTCTTCTTGCTTAGCAAGCTTGCTGCCGTTGCCGCGTATGGAATCGTCGCAAAATAGTAGTAGTTAGAAATCTGATAATGCGCCGAGTGCGGCCATGTTTGCCCGCGGGTAACTTTTTCAAGATACGGCAGCATGTCGGTGAACTGTTCGAGCGCCTTTTTTAGATTTGATATTTTGTCACTGTCCATGGGATCGCTGAGCCAACGAGCAAAATGGACCGTGGTCGCTCGGGCAACACTCCCTTTCTCAGAGTATGTGCCCGTGCTCGAAGTCGTGTAACGAACCGCCAAGGGCGTTTCGCTGTGAAAAGATTGTTCGAGAAGCTTGAGAGCACGTTTGATGGTTCGAGACTTAGCACCGCTTGAGATTAAAGCAGCAGTCACAACCCCTAGTTCGTGACTAAGGTATCCTCTATGTCCTTTTGACCCCTTATAGACGACCGGGGCGCCAAGGGAGACTGCCTCGTGAAGTTGTTCCTGACAGTCGCTAAGCCATTGGTCGACATTGCTCTGTTCCGCTGCTGTGAGTTCGTTCCAATACACTGTCTTTTTAACCCTAGGGATGAGGTGCAAGGAAAAGGCCTGTAAGTAGGTGCGAAAGGCGAGGCCGCTGATGATCGGGCCCGGACTTCGCCTGCCCAGGAACTTGAGAATCGCAATGAAGGTCTCTTTGGCATTGGCTGTCATGAGTCTGGGGTAGTGCTCATGGATTCCGAGGAAATGAAGTCCGCCGAGTATTTTAACGGTGCGGTCGCCGTGAGTAATTTCTTTGGAATCGGGGGACGACGAGAGTGTTCCGAAATTGATTCGCGGTGAATAGGTGTATCGACTGAGTTCGTGAGACTGCGGGAGTTCGGCCGTGATTTTCTCGAGCCACTTCACAAGCGTCGAATGGGCTATCCTTGGTGACTTGCGTCCCACGGGATCGAGGATAGCATACAATCTTGCGATGCTTGCCTTACAAAGTTCGACCTCGCCTAGTCCGAGAGCTGAGATGTCGCGAGGCATCTTGGCATAGGCTTCGTTGCCAGTTTTTTGGAATTGATCGATGAGATCAATAGCTTGATATCCCTGGAGAACTCGGAATGTTTCGGATGCCAGCCGGTTACGGTACTTCTCTTCATGACTTGCGATGGTGTTTCCGAGTGTTCGGAGGATGTTAGTCAGGTTGAAGAGGCGAGATTGTTTGATTTCGGCAGTCGTTGCATTCTGGAGCTCATCAATGAGCGTGCTGAGGATTTCCAATAGGGATTCCATGATGTCATCAACGTGTTCGGCCGGTAGTGGGCGTTGGTCGATGAATCTGCTTGCTTTGGTCATCTTGGCGAAGCTTTTGGTTTCGGCACAGCGCTTCAAAAAGTTGCTCATTCCAGAATAAAAAACAGGGCGCGCCTCGGAATCATTGAAATCCTTTCTCAATATCCACTCAATGCGCTTATACACCTTGAACTCAAGCGGAGGGGGGAATTCCTTACCAAGACTTCCGAGAATTGTTTGGAGATGTTGTTTGAGTCCCTGGAGCTGATTGCTGCGAATGTGTCGAAGAATATCTAGATAGTCGTCGCTTTCCAACAGTGGTTTCTTGTCTTTGCCCGTGGTCGGGATCAACCTTGCGAGATCGAGGTCGAATTCGTGTATCTTGTAGGTGTCGAGCTGGTTGAGGGTTGAGCGGAGGCTCGACTCATTTAATCCGAGTGCTTGCCATTCTCTGATAGCATATCCCCAGACCAGACCGAGTGTTTTTCTTACTTTCCTGAGATCGCGACGAGTTTCGAATCGTCTTGGCTTAAAGCCCTGAAGCCAACCGCGCAGGGCCTGATCAATGACAAGTTCCTGAATAGCCTTTTTTCGGTCTGCCGCAATGGTGGAATCGTTAAGAGTCTCGCCGAATGCTTCAAATAGTTCACTCCAGAATCGCGGTGTGAATTGAGTTGGTTTCAGCCCGTTGTGTTGATCAAGGACGGCCTTAACTCTGCTGATGGCGTCGGCCAGGTGTTGAGGATCTCCGCTCGTGAGCAATTTGAGCGTTTTCGTCGCCCAATAGAGTCGTGTGCAGTGCAATGGGGAGACGAAGACTTTGGCGAGTAGGCTGGCAGAATTCTCCGTCTTACAGTCGCCTCGATGTCGCCAGTAGTAAGGGGTTTGAGTGGTGCGAGGGAAAGGGCGTTCACTGATGAAAAAGGCTTCGTTGTGGGTGACCGGAAGTCTGCCGTAACGTCTGTTGTAGTCGTAGTGATGCATCTTTGAACAATCCCGCCAGGTCTTGTGGTCCCATCGAATAGCGATGGCTTTTCCCCGATCAAGGAGGTCATGGAGTGTCCTTGAGAATGTATCCATACTCTCCTTATTTGTCAGCGGGGTTCCGATTTTCGATTCGCTAAGGCATATCGAGAACCAGGTCTTTCTCCCGATCCACGAGATGTCACTGAGGTCGAGGAACGTTGCTGCACTTGAAATGCGCGAGGGGAATTTTCTATCAAGGCCCTGAGCTGTGATCGAGGGATGCAGGGTGAATGCCAGTTTGTAGGTATGGGGACGACCACTGCCGGTTGAAGCGAGGAGCTCATAGCCGGCAACGAGCGTGGACTTTACCTTGAAATGGCTATCGGCCCACCCAAGGAATGCTGACTGATTGCTTTTGGCCTTTTTTTCAAATTTATCAGTTGCTTCAAGCGGTACGTGAGCGATGACGTATAGCCATTTGAAGTTGCTTAGCTGGGACTCTTCCTTGCCCGATGCTTGAATGTGAAAATAGTCAGTCCTGTTCATTGTTCGAGTTTGATTGAGATTCTGTTTGAGGGGGCCGTGGCTGCCGAGTCGTGCTACCTGAGACGAGGGTCCTTGATTCTAGTCGGAATCTCCCTCGTCCCATGCGCCCTCTTCTAAGTTCCGGTCCAGATCCGTCCGTTCCTTTGGGAGCCAAATGAGGTGGTCAACATAGTCGCGGGGTTGGTCTAGCTCGACGTCTCGGATTTCGGCATGAATGGCTGCCTCGGCTGTTTTTTCATCGATTGGGAGGTTTGGTTCGAGTTCAGTGAGGTCATTCTTCATAGTCATTGCGGTTCGTGTGGGTGGGCTCCGTTGCAGCCCCGCGAGATCGGTGTGTGCCTGCTATTCTTAATCAGTAATAGTGTGGGTCTCGTCATGATCCTTCTGCTTCGGCTCGCGAGGGGCTTGATTCCCCGACTTTACCTGCGAAGAAAATCGGGAGAGGGGTCAGTAAATTGAGCGTTTTCTGCTAGGGGGAGCATCGCTTCAGAATTGATCCTTCGTCAGGATTGCCCCTGTACTTGTTGATGCTCGCCGTTGGGAGGGCTTCCCGGTATCCTTCGGGCGATCCGAACAAACGAAGAAAGAGAATGGACCCGAGACTAGAAGAGGCGTTTGTAGCAAGTTTGTACCCGTTGGCCGACGGGTTGCCGGCGCCGCCGATCGATTCCAACCAAGTGCAATCCCGGACAAAACTGGAATTTCTCAAAGCCTTCTATCGAACGAATCTGGCTCTTGAGAAATTATTGAAGGCTCGCAAGAAGCATGGTCCGGAGGGAGAAAAGGCGTGTCGCGAGTACGTTGCTGATCTGAAGGAGGCGCTCTTAAATCGGGATAATCTCGAGGAAGAGTATCGATCTCAGGGAATTTGGGTTGAACCCGAACATGAAGGAGATTTCGTATCTAATCTGCGATTCTTCTTCCCTCCAGGTTCTGTTGGACGAGGCAAGTACGTGTTCACGACCGAAATTGAGTTGCCTCAGTCCTAGTTCGAAAATGCTAGTCAGATTCAGTCTTCGAGTCAGGTTTTGGTTGTGCCTGCGCGGGAGCTCCACGTCCAAGCATCGATGAGAGTGTCGCGAAGAGACCTTTGATATCTTCTGCCCCCTCTTCGGCAAGCTTTTCGGCCGCCTGTGGTTGGGATGAAAGGATGGAAACCAAAGACCTATATTGTTCTTGGGACTGAACGAAGCTCTTGGTCGCAGAATGGAAGAACGTATTCAGCTTGGCATCGATTCTAGGACCTCTCATAGGTGGTGTATTTTTCAAATTGTTCTCCGACTTATTAACGTTTGACTGTCTCTTCAAGGCCTCTTCCATTCGCTTATCGGCATTGAGCTTGACGCCCTCGGCAGCTTGATTGATTGAGCGCTGCGAACGATTCGTATTTCGTCGCAGATCTCGACCAATGCGCGCCACGGTTCTCCGGAGTTTTCGGTGAATCGCGGGGGTGTTAGAACGAGGCTTACTCACCAGTAGGGAAGTTCTTGAGTATGTCCCCAGAGTAGGTGCCGATGGTCTTAAAGGTCTCCGCTGCGTTCTCAATCGTCTGTTGGGCCTGCTGAATGACGGCCGCCATTTTTGGGTCGCCATCGGAGATGAGTTTTGCGGTTGCGACGCCCATTGCTGTGGTCGAAAGGGTGTTGATGTTTCTTAAAAGGCTGGACGCATCTTGGACGGTCATAGCCATGGTTTGAGACACGGCTTGGTAGGCGCTGCCTGATCCATGAATTCTCGTTGTTTTGGGATCGATTACCATTCTGTTAGTGTTTTCGACGGTTTCGAGGACTGTAGGAGTAATGACTTCAGTTTTTGGCATAACGATCAAGTTGGTAGGTTTGGATTAATCTTGGCACGAGCGAAGCGATTCGAGTTCTTATGGGCTCGTTTCTTGGGGAACGTTTGATCCCGAGTTGCCTGCTTGCGTGTCGCTGCTCTCGGGGCTCATTCCTCCCGCCTCGATGATCTTGGCGCAAACGGTGCCGACCACTGAGGTGCCAATTTGTTGCATTGAGCTTTGGGCAATGACAGCGTTCTGCATGGAGATTCCGAGCGCATGGGCGAGATTCTGATAGACGACGCCCATCGATTGTGCCGGGGCCGCTGCGACGACACTGACGTTGGTCTGTGTGACGGCGTCAGTGATCTGCGGGTTGACTTTTTCTGAGTCAGACATGGCTTTCTTGGGTGTCGAATTGGTGCTGCTACGCTTGGGGTCGATACGTATCCGCATCGACCTCAATCCTTCTCCTCGGTGCGTTTTCTCCGCTTGGCTCTGGAACGACCGCTGGCAAGGGGAAGGCTAGCATCCTAGCACGATCCTTCGTTTTGAATTCATTCGGTCAATCGTGCTTTTATAGGGGAGACTCACGCTCACGCCAAAGACTGCCGTATCCAACATATTCTCAATTTGCCGGTTAAATATGGAGTATTGAATGAGAAGAGCGAGCGAATGGGGGTGGCGAAGGGCGCCAAAGCTCTCAGCTCGCGCTGAGATATTCGGAACCCTCGTTACCCGAGAGAGGGACGAAGCCCGATTCGTAGCATCGTCCTCTTGAGTGTTTCGTTTCGTTCTTACCATTGAAACGGGCAAGTTAGATCGCTGCGGGAGTCTCCCTCCTAATCAGTTTCGAACGTATTGGTTCTAACGATGAGGTCTTACTTTCCGTCGTCACCATCCGCGTTATCAGCGGCCTGGCCGCCTGCGGCCGATCCGAGGGTATACAGTAGGGTGACACCCATGGTCGTCGCCGCCTGATGAATGACGTTCGTCTGTTGTTGGGCCGTGACTGCGTTTCCGGCTGCAAGTCCGGTGGCATGAGAAATACTTTGGTAAAGATTTCCCATTGCTGTTGCTGGGGCTTCGGCAACGACTTTAACATTGGTTGAAGCGACCGCGTCTTTGATTTGTGGATCCACTGAATCAGCCATAACTTTTTTCTTCTAGTTTGTTGTTATTTTAGTGATGTTTTCGTTCTGAGGAGTCAATCGATGACTTTCTCGTCATTATTACCTGGCGATGAGTCGTGATTAAGGGGTCAGTTTTCTTAGATTTTTTAACCTTGGTATGAGCGAAGAGATACAGATCGAAGATGTGGGCGCCTATATGGGGGAACTCCGATTGGTGGCTCAACGCCTATTACGTTGCGAGGCAGATGCCGATTCGGTCAGGCCAACGGCTCTTGTGATTAGTGCCCTGCGTCGCAACAAAGGGAGAGAGCAGGAATGGGATGAGGTGTCGTGGAAGGATCGCCGGTACTTTTTTGGCGCGATGCATCAAGCGATGAGGCGGTCGTTGATTGATAGGGCAAAGAAGAAAAAGGCGAAGAAGCGTCCCCCATTGAAATTCGTCGAACCTGAAGATCTTAACTTCTATGATCTGGCGGATACCTTAGAAAGTGCTCCGGATCAGATTGATGCTCTCACCAGTGCCCTTGGATGGCTTGAGGGAGAGGAACCAGGGCTTGCTCAAATCGTGGAGTATCGTTTTTTTAGTGGGCTCACAGTGGAACAGACGGCGAAAGTACTCGAAGTGAGTGAAAAGACCATCAAGCGGCGTTGGAGCCAGGCAAAGCTTCTGCTCTACGATCGTATTTTGGGAATTCTCAATGAGGCAGCCTGAGCAAGTCGATGAGTGCTTTATTTACTGTCGTAATTTAGCTCTTCATCTTTGTTTCGATTGAGTTGCGAGGCTAGGGTTTGAGCATGGATTCACTTGTTGATTGGAGTCAGGTGTGTCGCCTGGTGGAAGAATTCGAACAAGTGCCTATTGATCGCTTGCCCGAACGACTCGCGGCTTTGGAGTCAGAGGCAGGGCTCGACCCGAGGGTTCTCCATTTCGTGCGACTCAACTTCCGAATCGCTCATATTCCTTTTGAGATCACCCGCGGAACAATTCTTAAAGAAAAGTATCGGGTCGAGGAGAAGTTGGGGCAAGGTGGTATGGGAGTGGTTTACCGAGCCACGCACTTAGGAACGGGCCGCGATGTTGCCCTGAAGTTTATCCACCCCTCATTGACGAATTGTGGGAGTGAAGGGCGCTTTCAACAGGAAATTCTCACCTTAGGAAGGCTGGAGCACCGGGGCATCGTTCAAGTGTACGATGCTGATCAGGCCCCTCTCGGGCAGAACCAGTCTCCGGTAGTCTTCTTCGCAATGGAATATATTCGAGGGCGATCTCTTCTCCACTATGTCCGAGAGGCGGAGTTGCCCCCTCGTGAATCGATTGAATTGTTCGCGGAGATCTGTGAAGCGCTTCGGTATGCGCATGATCGGAGGATCATCCATTGTGATTTGAAGCCCTCAAATATTTTATGTCGTTCCGATGGATCGGTCGTGATCTTGGATTTTGGGCTCGCTTCCGTTGGGAATAGCTTTCTGAACACGGTCGTCGGAGATCGCTCAGGGGGTGTTGATTGCTCCGGGACCCCGGCCTACATGAGTCCGCAGCGGCTCTTGTACGGTGGGGGGAAACATCCAAGCGTCGAGGATGATGTCTATTCTCTAGGCGTGGTGCTCTTTGAAATGTTAGCCGGAGAGTTTCCTTTTGAGCTTGAACGACCCCATACCTTCGAGACGATCCGGCAAGCCGTGAGCTCGCAGCAGCCAAGACTGCTGGGGGACCTTGATCACCGATTTAAGGGGCCAATCGAAAACCTAGTTCAAAAGGCGATGCATCCAGATCCCACGGAGCGCTATTCCAGTGCGACTGCCTTGAGCAAGGCCATCGGGAGATTGAAGTGGGGGGCAGACACCGCTGGAGCTGTATCTGGGACCGCTTCAATGGGAGCCGTGAATGAGTCTTGGATGCCAGAAGCAGGGAAGAAGATACCGTCCACAAGTTGGATCTTGAAATCCCATCTCGGGAACGGGGCTGTAGGGCAGGTGTGGAAGGCTGATCATGAGACCCTAAAATTAAGTCGAGCGTTTAAATTTTGTTTCGATCCGCAGAAGGTCCGAATGCTGAAACGCGAGATGACCGTGTTTCGACTGCTTCAACAGAGGGCGCTTCCAGCAATTGTACGCTTTCATGAAGTCTCTTTTGATGATCCGCCTTTCTATCTGATGATGGACTATGTTCCTGGGGCCGATCTCGAAAGGTGGCACGAAACAGCGCAACCGACGCTGGACTGTTTGACCCTGTTGATTGCTTCTGTGGCAGAAGGATTGCAGCGGGTGCATGACATCGGAATCATTCATCGTGATATCAAACCTTCAAACATTCTGATTGAAGAACGGAGCGGTGAGAAGGAGCCGCTGAGTTTCTTAGCAGATTTTGGGGTTGGGAAAGTGGAATCCGATCCTGAGCTGGATCGGGTTACCCGGTGGGGATTTACCGAAACCCTCATCGGCTCTGAAAATCAAACCCTGGTCGGAACTCAAATGTATATGGCTCCCGAATTGTTTCGCGGAGAGGACGCTTCCTGCCGAAGCGATATCTATTCATTGGGGGTGGTGCTATTTCAATGCCTTGTTGGTGATTTTAGTCGTCCAATTACGGCCGACTGGGCGGAATCCATTGAAGACCCATTGCTACGGGATGATTTGTCTCGATGTTTGGCGACCTCTCCTGAGAACCGGTTTGCTGGCGCGGCTCAATTGGCGGAACATTTGAGAGGTCTGGCTCATCGCCGGCAAGTGCTTGCGGATTCCCTCCTCGAACAACAAAGAAGTGAAAATGCTGCCTATCGATCCGGAGCCCTTCGGGTGGGAGGGCTTGCTACGCTCGCGACATTCTTTGTCTTGGGCTTGCTCTACGTCGCTTATTTCAATCATAGCAAGGCGAGCTTAGCGAGCGCTCGACTCATGCGCCAATCTGAGAAAGAAGGCCAGCGGATCGCTAGCTTGAAGATCTTGGAGGAGGCGACTCGATGGATTTCTCCGGGACCTGCCTTTGTGTCCGAGGCCGCAAGCGCGCTCGCTGTTCTAGATCTTGAACTGCTTCCTACAAGGGATCTCCCTGATAAGGAATGGCATGATGTGGTGTATGCGTTATCCCGCGATGTCTTCGTGAGTCAGAGGAGTGATAAGACGATCGCGGTCCATGGGCTGTCTCCCGATGAGATTGTCTTTCAAAGTGATTTAGATCCTCTCACTCGGTCGATTTTTCTCTCAAGGAGGGGAGAACTTCTTGCGGTTTCTGGCAAGAACGCAGACGGAGCAAATTTCCTAGAATTGTTTCGAACGGAGAATCCTAATGACAAGATGGCGTTCCCTTTAGAACGAGAGGCTTTGTTTGTCGCATATGATTCTCAAGTTTCCCAGGTCCACGTTTCTCTCGCTGGTGGGGTGCTCACTACGTTCCAAGTGCCGGATGGAAAAGTGCTCTGGTCAATCGCGACCGAAGAACCAACGCGTATTGTAAACTACTCCAAACTTGCCGTTTCTCGTTCCGGTGCTCTAGTTGCCGCAGGAAGTGTTGATTCACACGAAACCCGAGTTTTTGAGACGAGTACGGGACGATTGGTTGCCAAGCTCTATCACCGAGGGCCCGTTAATGATCTCGCTTGGTTGCCTGATCGGTCTGAGCTACTCGTCGCTTGTGAGGACGGTAGCGTCTATCATTGGGACCCAGCTAACCCAAGGGAGCCAATATCACGACGAGAGCTTCACCGAGGTTCCGTTCTGCTAGTCGCATGCCATCCAACGCTTTCGTTGGTTTCTTCTCTCGGAACTGATGGGGAATTGTTGCTGTGGGAATTGGGGGGGGATCGGAAAGTTTCTGTTGATCTTTCCTCCTCGATAGCATTGGGGGGAAAGCAACTGCTCTTTAGCCCTGATGGTAACGTTCTCCGTTTTGTCGGTGCTGATGGTTTCTATGAAGAACGTCTGGTTCACTCCAACGAGTATTTTAGAAGTTGGAACGAATCTCAGGATATTCTTGGTTGCGGGTCGATCCCTCATACGACGGTAGGATATGTGTATGGGAACGAAGCGATTCGATTCTTTGATCTACGATCGGGAGAAATTCTGGGCCAGATTGCGGCCCCAGGATTGCGGTCTTTGATCCTAAGAAACTCTTCAAGGATCAGTCTTATCGGATCTCTTGCCAGTGGTGTTTTTAGCTGGTCCTTGTCTCTAGATTTAGAGAAGCGGAAGATCTCTGTCGGTGCTCCGTCTCCGCTTCCTATTCCTCAGGACACCTGGGGGATGGTCTTATCGAATGACCAATCGACTCTGTACGTCACGCATCGAGATCATATCCACGTCAAAGATATCGAAGCGCATGGTCTCATGGGATTGACGCAACAGCTGATTCCATTCAACGACGGTAATCCTGACATCGTCTACCTTGATCTTGCCCATCGCTCGCTCGTTGCTTCGAGTGTCGCTGGCAGGTTTTGGCATCAGGATCTTGATGAGGAATTTTCGAGTCGGGAATGGAGAGAGCTCGATCGACTTGAATTCATCCTTGGAGTGACGGGTGATGATCGTGTTCCGTTTCGAAATGCGACGAGTGTTCTGGAGGGGACGGTAGCGTTCCAGCAGAAGGACAAAAAAATTCGCTGGCATGCAATTCCTTCGGTGTCAAAGGCTGGTTTCGTGTTTCGTGGGGATGGAGATACCGTCCGAGTATCGCCTGAAGGCTCTGAAGCTGAGGCGATGAACTTTGTCAGTCCACTCGGAGGAGAGGTGCTTGCTGTCGAGGTTGATGATTCGTGTCGCTGGTTGGTTATTGGCACGGCTCGAAATGATGTGAGTATTTGGAACCTGGGTGCGCTGCAGGATCGACTTGAGTCCATGGGATGGCCTATTACTAACTCGTCCAATCAGTTCGAACCCGATAGTGGGAATGTTTGGTCGCTAGTGATTGAGGCAGGTGAATTCGAGCATGGAGAGAATTCAGTGCTTGAACGAATCGAATCTCTAAGTCGTCAGATTGTCGCTGGCGAGGATCGAATAAAATC
This sequence comes from uncultured Verrucomicrobiota bacterium, assembly GCA_913061285.1. GTDB lineage: Bacteria > Verrucomicrobiota > Verrucomicrobiia > Limisphaerales > AAA164-E04 > UBA2970. Next base: position 25,792 of record CAJXVR010000040.1, read on the forward strand.
GCACTTCATCCGGGGCTTCGCCTATCAATCGCTCCGCGGTGGCGCGGCCCACGGAGTGTCTGATTTTCAGACAGCTTGCGCCCTGCCTGCGAACAAGGTTGAGGAGTATCACTATCGAGGAATGGCGGCTTTTTACTTAGATAATTATGTGGCTGCCGTAGCGGATCTCAAGGAGGGGAAAGCCATTCTCGAGAAGGGAAATCTCAGCTATGCCAATCAGTTTCAATTGTATTTGATCCTGTCACGCACCTTATCGCTCCTATCAGCGGCTGATCGTGACGAATCGCTCGCCTTATCGTGCGCTCAAACCCTGGTCTCCATGAGGCCACACTCGGCCCTCGCAAACGCCGTTTTGGCCTATGCCCTGTTGCGGATCGGAGATCCATCCGGTGCGAAGCGTCTTTTAGAGGAGTATCAAGAGGCGCAAGAGAGCAGGGACTCGCCAAGTTTTTGGTACTTCTCTGTCCTTGCAAGTCTCGGATTGAATCAGCCATTGCTTGCCCGTGAGGAATTCAAACGAGCCGAGGAGTTGTGGCAGATTTCAGGGAAAGTGACTCGGGGACGAAGCCTTGTCGCGCGCCTTCGGTCTGAAGCCGTTGTCGCATTAAAAGGGTCTAGTTTGGCAGGTGATACGGTGGGGGATTGATTCAATAATTGACATTTTTTGTCCTGAGATTATACGTCCTTGCGTGAGCTCAAGATCATCAGGAAAAAGCAATCCCTCCCGCCCTCACATTCCAATCTCATCTGACGATCAATTCCGTTGGGTCGTCTGTGAGGCGATTGAACGTGTTGAAAAGATTAACTACTACTTAAAAACTGCTTGCAACCATGAGCTCTATAATGAACGCCTTCGTAAGGGAGCAAAACAACTCTTGGAGACCTTGGTAAGGGATCTGGCGAGTTTTGCCCGGTCAAAACCTTTTGGGCTTCACCCGGTTGAAATTGAGTTCGTTTGTGTGAAGAATGGCATTGCTGCAGACAAGGTTTTATCAATGAAGAACTTTCTGAAGGCACTGTCTGGATCGCCCGAAAATCTGCCGAGTCTGATTCGAAGCCTCATTGTTAAGATTGGAGAATCTCAGTCGGGTAAAGACTCTAGTTCCTCTTCTTCATCGGTGGTCGTTGATCCTCTTCTTCCGGGAGCAAAGTAGCCAGGGGTTGAGTTAGGATGTTTGGAGGAGGGGGCTCCTTTTCCTTTTTTGCTGCAAAGAGGTGCTCAGGATCCAGTTCTTTGCTCGAAATCTGGGCTGAGTGGAGTTCTTCCCAATAAAGCCCGCTTTCGTAGATAATACCGGAGTGGGAAAGGTTGAGATGGACTCCATGGTTGGGGCATCTAACGATTGGGACGACGCTGCCAACGCGTTTGATTTGCGCGTCCTTATACTCAGCATAGGTGATCGGAGCGCCCTTCCAGATATCGCGCTCGAGGGCCCCAATGCAGCGTTCATAGCTATATGAGGTCTTGGGATCGGAGTAAACGGTTCGGAGGATACCATCGGCTTCTGGGCCTCTTATGCCGAGCGATCTTGCTCTTGGGCAAATGAGAGTTTTTGGGTTGGCCAGGAATTCAGGCACCAGATCTGATAACCAGTTGGGATAGCGCTGGTAGCGTTTATAGTGGGCCTGAATTGCTTCATATAGAAATGAGAGTTGACGTCGACAGTCTTGCTTTTCACGGTCGGGCTCTGCATGAAGTGACACGGTTGCTAGAGCGAGACCAATCACGAAGAATTGCAAGTGAAGAACGATTGGTTTTCTTCTTAGGCTCATGATCAATGATGCGTCCATTGTGAAGCGGCTACGGAACGATACTTAACTAATGGCCTAGAGACCAGGCAAAGGTTATTCATGAATACCCAAGAGTTGCTGTTACGAAATCATCAGTCGCCTGGTGATGTGCTCATGTTGACGGCTGCTGTTCGGGACTTGCACCGTTGCTATCCAGGACGATTCCGGGTCGCGGTTGATACCAGCTGTCCCTTTCTCTGGGAAAATAATCCCTATCTCGTGTCGCCATCTGAGGTGCCCAATGCTCGAGTGATTCAATGTCACTATCCAATGATATCACGATCCAATCAGGAACAGGTGCACTTCTTAGAGGGGTTCATTGAGTATCTTAATCAACAGTTGAAATTGCAGGTCGAATTAACCGAGGTTTGTGGAGACATCCACTTAGGCGCCGAAGAACGTTCGTGGCCGAGTATGCTGCAGCCATTCTCAATGTCAGCTGTCCCTTATTGGATTATCGTCGCTGGGGGTAAGTATGATTTCACAATCAAATGGTGGCATACGGATCGTTTTCAGGCAGTGGTTGAGGCGCTGAAGGATGAAGTCGTCTTTGTTCAGGTTGGAGAGTGGAGACACTACCACCCTCGGCTGGAGGGTGTCTTAGATCTCAGAGGACGGACGCAGGGACGAGAGATTGTCAAGTTGATGCACCACGCGACGGGTGTCTTATGTCCTGTCACTTTCATGATGCATCTAGCCGCCGCCGTCGAGCCTGTGGATGTTGAACATGGACCTCGGTCTTGTATCGCCATTGCTGGCGGGCGTGAGCCCGTGTCCTGGGAAAAATACCCCAGCCATGTCTTCTTGGATACGATTGGGAAGTTGCCGTGTTGCGCTCACGGCGGCTGTTGGCGATCTCGGTTTGAGCCGCTCGGAGATGGGGACGAGAAGGATTCAGCTGATCGCTTGTGTGTGGATGTTGTTGATCGGTTGCCTCATTGCATGGCGATGATCGAGCCCGAGGAAGTGGTGAAGGCTATTCGGAAAACTCTGATGAGAAGCGAAAATCGAATTGCTGAGAAAGATTTGTATCGTTTGTCTGAAAAGCGAAACCGGGATCCGGTCCGCGAAGCCCTGCGCCGTGCGACTTTGTCTTGAGTGAGGAGGGAATGGAGGGCGATGGCCTCGATTCCCTCCCCGCGGGGCGTTTAGTCGACGGTGATACTTATCTGGTCGCTCTCGATTGAGCCGCTGACTTTTTGACTGATATTGATCTTGTCGTTCCGGCGGCAGCTGAATCCTTCTTGAAGGTCGATATCGGTGAATCTGAAACTACCGTCGATAGCAGCTGTTTTTTCGTCTTGTTTGCCATTCTTATCTTCAACAGTGACCCTTGCTTCTCCCTTAACTGCCCCTGCTTTTCCTTGGATGACCGGGCCTCCGGTCGAGATGGTTCCTTGTTCGGCAAAAATTTTTGATTCGATGGGCTTTGGACTTTGTTCCATGGTTGGTTTCTTTCTTTTCAGTTTATTCGCTGTGATTGGGAGTCCCAGCGAGGCTTGTGTCTGCGAATCGGTCTTGGTGCTTTGATTCCCTCCGCCCTAGGTTGACTTTGCCGAAGGGAGATCGATTCGCTCCCATATCTACCTGGCGGACTATTTGCGGCGGGGGGACAGCGCATGCAAAATAATCGTTCCGTTTCATCGATATGCCGGGATTCGGGCAATGGAACATCGGTGGGGTATCAATTGACGTGACCCCATAAGAATCATTCTGCGCCAGGTATCATTGGTCGGGCTTGTTTCTTGACCGCCGTCAGACTCGCGAATCAATCGAAAATAGAATCAATATGCCAAGTGAACCGAATAGCCAAATTAAGGATGCTGTTACAGCGACGAATGTTTCAATCTGCGCCAATACACCGGCCCAGGCCATGGGGAATCTCTATCAGAGTGTTGCCCATTCGGCGGGACTAGCCGCGGGAAATGCCGTCATCGGCCAACAGCAGGCGAATGTCATTCATCAGGCCTGTACCACGCTCGGAACGACGATGCTCTATTCCCTTGGGGCAGCGGCAGGGGGGATGGCAGCCAATAATGCTGGGGTTAAGAAATGATCATTTCCTGGGGGAAGTGACTGAGAGCCCGGTCTCCGGCTCTAGATTTGCCTGATCGACCGGGAGGCGCTCCGTATCGTGCCCCTTCGTTTTGTTGTCATGGCTGTATTCGTTCGGTAGGGTGATCCTATGAACCGGAGACATTTTATTGGAAGCCTTGCTTCAGCTGGGGCGGCGCCAGCCTTTGCTACAGCCGCCGAAAACGAGGGAAGTTCCGGATCGGAAAAGAACTCATTGAAGGTTCTCAGTCCTCCGGTGGTTCAGAACCCGACTGAATCGTCCTTTTCTGTCTCATGGATGGTGAGTGGGACGGCAAGCGGCTGGGTAGAATGGGGGACGAGTGAGGCGCTCGGTCAGGTATCACGCCCTGCGCATCACGGTTTGATGGGCTTGAGTCAATATGCGCTCGCAGCTCGCGTCAGCGGTATTCCTAAGGATGCGGAGATCTTCTATCGTGTTGTTACCGTGCCGATTCATTACAAGAGTGCGTATTCGATCGAACGCGGTGTGCCCCTTGTTGGTGAGATCCGGCGACTTCGGCTTCCGTGCGCGGATGCAGCTTCTTGCTCGATGGTCGTGGTGAATGACACCCACGACCGCAACGAGACCATCGCGGCTCTCTCCCAACGAGTGGCAGATCTCGATCCAGATGCCTTGCTCTGGAACGGTGATGCAGCGAATACCTTTGATGATCCAGTGCAAGTGGCTCGCATCTGCCTGACACCTGGCCAGGATCCGCAGCATGCAGCGGCGGGAGGCTGGGCCTCGACCCGACCACTTTTCTTCACCTTAGGAAATCATGATGCTCGCGGGCAAAGTGCGCGTATGCTACCAGAGGTTTTGACGCCCTGGCCCTTGACTGCGGGCGACCCCGATGGTTTGGCTCCAACGCCTCAGGGTGCAGGACGTTATTGTTTTACCAAGCGCATGGGCCCTCTGGCGATCGTCTGCTTGGATACAGGGGAGGATAAACCGGATTCTCGGGATGTCTGGGGAGGCATGGCCGCATATGAACCCTACCGGGAATCCCAGAAAGAATGGTTGATCAAGGCGCTTCAAGCACCAGAGATCGCGAAGGCGCCTTATCTCCTCACATTTTGTCATATTCCTTTGAGGGGACGCCCCGGTGATAATGATGGGATGGGAGAGACCGGATATGCTGGGTTTTCCGGCTTTGGGCAACAGCTTTGGATGCAAACGCTCGTCGACGCCGGCTGTCAAATGATTCTAAGTGGACACACCCACCGGTCTCGAATCGATGAGCCCTCTGATGCGTTTCCGCTTTATCAGGTGGTTGGTGGCGGCCCTCAACTGGATCGTGCTCGCTTGATCCGGATTCATGCGGAACGACATGAATTACAGGTCATCATTGAGGATGTTCAAGGTCAAGAACGGGAGCGAGTGATGCTCTATCCTCGAACGGTCTAGTATTTCCGGTAATTGGCTCGAGGCTTCCCATGCGCGTGCCTTTTTTCGATGGGAGGCGATGCTGCGGCTCTGTCGGAGGATCAGAGCCGCGACTTTCGTTTGTCATCGTCGGCTTCGAGCCTGCCTTCTCTGGCGAGGGTTTGTGATGATTCGCCTCTATTAGCCCTTCATTCTCGGATCGAGAATTCGATCTCATCGCTACTAAAGTAACTTTTTTTGGCAGAGTTTCTCACTCGTTTTCGCACTACCTATTGAACGCCGATTAAGACTCCGTTTTTTTGCAGGAGTCGGAGATCGGAATGAACCATTCAATCGATAATAGAAAACGAATATCAATGAAACGGGACGACTTGAATCTAGGAAAAATTCTCATGCTAGCAGCCGCCGTGGCCTGTATCAGCGGACTGGCTGGGTTTGCTCTCAACGCGGGCGATGTCCTTGAGGAATCTGCAAAGGAGGTGCGCTTGGATCTCGCTTTTGTCACCCACTTAGACATGAACCTGCATGAGCAGGATGTCTACATTGAACGACAGATCAATTCCGGTGAAGTCTATCGGGTGACTGCCGGGGATCATGACATGAATGCTCCTCTCTACGCATCGGCGACGAAGGTGCCTCACGATCCATTTAATCCGGAATCGGTTGGCCCGTTTCCTAAGGGACGGTCCTTGAACCTGACTCTGGGGCAGTGGTTGCGTCAGACTGGACAGGGGAGCTTACACATACAAGGACGGAGTCGGCAGGTTAGCACTTAATTTCAGTGGCCTAGTACCGAACGGCGTCTACACAATGTGGCATGCCTTCATGCCGGCGACACCTCCGGTCCCGTTCACGGGGACGCTAGATCTGCCCTTGGGAGCCAGCGACGGTTCCGAAAGCCGCTTCACTGCAGATGAACACGGCCAGGCAAGTTTTGTTCACACCTTTCGTCCCGGATTAGAAATGTCGGATGTATGGACCGTCTCGATGTTGGCGATCAACTATCACAGTGACGGGAAAACCTACGGCGGGCATCCGGGGCTATTCGGATTACATTCCCATATTCCACTCTTTGCCATGCTGCCACAGCGAGGAGGAATTGAATAGAGAGTCGAAGGGAAATAATCGTCCTTCGCTGGACGATGCTTCTCTCACTTCCATGGAGGAACGCTATGCATGACATACGACTCACGATTCTTCTTGCCGTCGCAAGTTTGAGTTTGCTCACCCAGAGGCTCGCTTCCGAGCCAAATCACAGGCTGCCAGATCCGGTATCGGATGCGGACTACCATGAGGGGGGGCAGCCACGGGAAGAGAAGGTGGAGCTTGGTCGCTTGCTATTCTTCGACAAACTTCTGAGTGGGAATCGGAATATTTCCTGCGCGACCTGCCATCATCCGGAGCACGGGACTTCAGACGGATTGGCGCTGCCTCTCGGTGAAGGTCCCAAGGGCTTGGGGCCGAATCGTGTCACAGGCAGCTCGAAGAAAACGGCCGTGCATTCCCGCATTCCGAGAAATTCTCCCGCCTTGTTCAATAAAGGCGCGAAAGAGTTTGTTCGAATGTTTCATGACGGAAGGGTTGAAGTGGATGTGAATGACTACTACGAAGGTGGTTTCATAACGCCCGCAAAATGGAAGCTGCCTCGTGGCCTCGACAATGCCCTGGCGGCACAGGCGATGTTTCCTGTGACGTCGCCTGATGAAATGGCGGGGCACAAAGGGGAGAACGAGATAGCTAATGCGGTCTCGCTGGCCAGAGCCGCAGGACCCAAGGGAGTTTGGGCGCTGCTTGCAGCCCGGCTAGCTGGTGTGCCTGAGTATGTTTCTTATTTTAAAGCGGCCTTTCCCGAAGAAATTAGGGGTGCCGATGATATCCGGTTCACTCATGCGGCAAATGCCATCGCAGCCTTTCAATCAACCGCATTCCGATCAGACAACAGTCCCTTCGATCGATTTCTTCGAGGCCAAGAGGAGCTGCTTACGACGAATCAAAAAAAGGGGATGCAGCTCTTCTACGGCAGGGCGAACTGTGCGGATTGTCATTCTGGTAAGTTTCAAACGGATCAGAAATTCCATGCCATCGCGATGCCACAAATTGGACCAGGGAAGGGCGATGGCAATAATGGCTGTCTCTTATACACATCTC
>CAJXVR010000041.1 GCA_913061285.1 uncultured Verrucomicrobiota bacterium
CTCGTGGGCTCGGAGATGTGTATAAGAGACAGGCAATGAGCATTCCGAACCCACTCCCGGCAGCAATAAGGAACCAAATCAGGATCTGATAACGCACCGCCGTGGTTGGAGGAACTCCCGAAAGTATCTGCCCCGTCATCATGCCCGGCAAACTCACGAGACCTGCTACCGCCATGGCATTAACAATGGGAATCAACCCGCTCCTCACGCTTTCTTTCACAATATCAGCCGTCGCCGTTTTCACATCCTCGCCCAACATCAAGCGCTGTTCGACAAGCTCCCGCTGGGACCACACCGTCGAGGTGAGCCGATCCATGCTCAGGGCAACGCCGTTCATTGTGTTACCTAAGAGCATTCCTAGGAGTGGAATGGCATACTGAGGATGATACCAAGGGGAGGCTTGAACAAGAACCACCAGCGCGAACCAAGAGACGACCATGGACGAAACAAATAAACTGCTGGTTCCAATTCCCCAGGCTGCCCAGCCAGTAAGACGTCGCTTCTGTCGGGCAACCACCTCCCGGCCCGCTACCAAAATCATGACGACAGCCATCAAGAAAATCCAAACAAATGAGCGCTGGGCAAACAGTACTTTGAGGACCAAGGAAATGAGCGACAGCTGAATCGCCATTCTTAAAGAGGCGATCACCAGATCGCGAGCAAGCTCTAGGCGAGCCCAAACCGAAACAAACGCCAAGGCAAACACTAAGCCTCCGGCAAGAACGAGATCCAACACACTCAACGTGATCATGAACGAACCTCCTCCGCCGGAAAAAGCATTCGATCTTTCATGACTAAATGTTGCTGGGCAATCCGTGAGAGGAGTGACGGATCGTGACTCACAAGAATCGCGGCTCGCGTGCTCTTTTTCTCGGCGAGATACCTTCCAATGAGGCTTTCAACCTGCTCACAAGAGCGACCGTCTAGGTTTGCCGTCGGTTCATCGAGCAACAAACATTCAGGCTCGCGGTCCAGCATTCGAATCAAAGCCAGTCGCTGTCGCTCCCCCGAAGACAAACGCGCCACCTCCCATGCTAGAACATCAGATCCAAAACCCAACTGTTCGACATAGCCCGACATGTCATGAATGAAGTGAGCTCCCACCCTATCGTACCACCAAACAGGGTTCGCCGGAAGGAGCCCCACTCGCTTCCGCCAAACCGGTGCCGTTACCGTAGAACAAAGAACGCCATTCCAAAGAATCTCTCCTGAAGAACTCAACAAATCTGCAACGGCTCGAAGCAAGAGAGACTTTCCACTTCCGGAATCCCCCGATAGCCCTAGAATCCCCCCTACCGGCTGGGTTAGCGAAATCGGCCCCCAATCCAGAAAGCAGAGATCACGAAGCATCAATCCTTCACGCATCAGCTAAGGCATCCCTCTCTATCCACACCAGCTAATCCACGGGCATCCCACTGGCGCGCAAGACTGCTTCATGCACAACCAAATCGTGTGCCGCATTCCAAGCCAATGCCTTCTCTCCACGAATCACCTTCGCGAGATCACGAAACTCGCCATCATATCGCCCCGTCATCGCTGGAAGTGAAACTTGCTGAAACCCCTTTTCAAAGCGCCCCCGTTTGCGGTCCAAAGCCAGCCGAACGCGAGGTTGTTCCAAGGGCCTAATCTCCAACGTTCCCATTTCTCCAGTAACGTTAAACTGCCGGCGTGGCGCCCCGAAAGGATCCAAATGGTTGCAACGAACGCTCCCCAAGGCTTTGGAATATTCAAACACCGCGAGTTGATTGTCAGCAAAGCTGTCCTGTTTCGGTTTCGTTCGCCGATTGAATGCCTTGATGGAATCCGGCGGCCCCAACACCGTTACCAGCGCATCAATAAGATGACACCCTAACTCAAACATGCCTCCACCAGGGAATTCTGTCAGTTCACGACGGAGGGTTTCCGATCCTAGCTTGCCGATCATTCCGTTCACTTCCGTGATATCACCAAGCCACCCCTTTTCCAAAACTTCAAAAAGGAATTCAAATCCCGCATTGTAGCGAAACATGTATCCCATTTGAATCGTTCGGTGTTCCTGAGCCGCCAACGCATGCAGACTGCGGCACGCCGACATTCGTGTTCCAGCGGGCTTATCCAAATGGATATGAAATCCCGCTTTCAAACAACGTTTCGCCGTCGAAACCAAGTCTCGAACGGGCGTCTCGACAGCGACGGCCTGAAGCCCAGGAGTATTTAATAGCTGCTCCTCACTGATGAATGGCACTCCCTTGAAAGCGGCGTGGCGCACCGCCCGTTCTCGGGCTTGAGGATCCGGCTCAACGACACCAACGACCTCATAGAGATCCGTCAATTTACGAACCGATAGCATCTTGCCGCTGGCATGAGCATGGCGCGTTCCAATTTGGCCGAACTTGATCCGACCTCCTCCAGGCTGAATGAAAGCAGCCGAACTCCGGCCAAGCGACCCGGAGGCAGCGGAGGCCAAAGCAATTCCTTGGAGGAAGCGACGCCGCGTCCACGCGGTCGAATCCAAATTGATGGCCCCAATCTCGTCAGCGTTCATACAAACTTAGCACTCTCTCTAATCGTCACGACAGCCAAAAACACTCCGCCACGCACCGCCCTATTTCCCCTCGTTATAAAAAATAAACGTTCCCGATTTCCCAGCAACGACTAAATCCTTCCAACTATCACGATTCAGGTCGGCTGCCCGAATAAAGAGCCCGGTCCCAGCATCTCCGCTATCGATTTCATGCCGATCGAACCTTCCCTTGGTCCTGTCCCAGGTATAGTAATATAGTCCTGCAGGCTCACTCGCTCCAGGATCATTGCCAGAATGGGCCCTCACCCGTTTTCCGGTGATTAAATCCTCATTGCCGTCGCCATCAATGTCTTCCCAGAGGAGCGCATGCGCCTGGGACCACGAACGATCAATCACATGCTCTTTCCATTGGGTTTTCCCCTTCGAAGACTGCAATTGCTCCATCCAAAAAACCCCGTAGTTGTGACCACTCCCCCAAATAACATCGTTCCGCCCATCTTCGTTGAGATCGACAACGATCATGGGACAGCCCGCCTGTTTATAATTCCAATCCTCGTGAATCACCCACGATTCCTGACGAGGGTTGGCTGGCCGCTCATACCAGCCGCCCTGAAAAAGGACATCCTCCAAGCCATCTCCATTGATATCCCCAAACCCAATTCCATGACCGTTTAATCCACCAATCACATTCTTCGCGAGACGCCGCTCTCTACCGCTATCGGTGAGTTCCCAAAAAAGCATCGCATTGTTTTGGTTCCAACTATTGACCACCACTTCTGGAGTAAAATCCCCAATCATATCCCGAAGAAAGGTGATTTCGTTCTGTTCCGCTGTCACTTCGAGCAAACGCTTTTTCCAAAGTTTGCCCCGTGCGAGATCGGCGTTCCCAGGATTCCGATACCAATAGATCTCTCGCTCCATGAAAGAGCCGGCAATCACATCAAGCAAACCATCCCCGTCCACATCAAAGGCATGCTCTCCGTTATTTGCCGCGTAGTCGACACCATGTTCTCCGACATCTCGGAGAGGTTGAGGCACAAAATCGGGTGCCAGGAACAGATTTCGACCCGCAGAAATATCCAGCCACCCGTCGTTATTGAAATCCTCAACGGCACAGGCTTCATTCGAGTCGTAGTACAGTTTTACCTTCCGCCAAGAAAGATCGGCAGACATTCCCAACAAGGGAAAGACCGTCAACAAACAAACAAAGGATCGCATAGTTATTTGTACTTTCACATTTCGACACCGATAATTCCGGACGGAGACTACGGCGTCTTGACACATTCCAGCGCAATGCAAGGAAGCCAGTCAGGCCGAACCCCACATCCAATTTACGAAAAACACGCCAATTCATGGCCCTATCGTGTCTTAGCGTCTTCCAAAGACTCCACCAAACCTTTGGCCACACCCTATGTTGGCCCGGTAAATCGAGGATCTGAACAAGTCTAGGACCTGCCCCCCATTCTGTCGCGTCCAAATTCAATGTGAGATTTTGATTGTCCCCCCAATTCACACCAACGCAAGATGAGGGTTTCCGGCTATCTAGAGCCCGGCATTCCATCAAACAACGGAAGTTGCCCTCTTGATGGCTCCCCGGTTACCTTAGAAAAATCATGGAACATCGCAAACTAGGAAAGACCGACTTGTCGCTTCCGGTCGTTGGATTCGGCGCCTCGTCGCTGGGCCAAGAATTTCGCCAAGTCCGACTCGACGAAGCCCTCAAGAGTGTCCACGTCGCTTTGGAACTCGGTATGGATTTGATTGACACCTCCCCATTTTACGGACGAGGAATGAGCGAAGTCATGCTCGGCATCGCACTCCGCGATGTCCCACGGGAAACTTATCAACTTTGCAGCAAGTTGGGGCGTTACGATCTCGGACATTTCGATTTCTCGGCAAAACGGGTCGAGGAGAGTATTGACGTCAGCCTTCACCGACTGGGAACCGACCACTTGGATATCATCCTCTGTCACGACATTGAATTCGTTCCCATGCAACAGATCGTCGACGAGACGATTCCCGCGATTCAGAAAATCCGTGACCAAGGCAAAGTTCGCTACATCGGGATTAGTGGCTATCCCCAAAAGATATTCCCCTTCATCATCGATCAAATCGGTATCGATTGTGTCCTTAGCTACAATCAATACACCCTACAAAACACCCGCTTCGCCGATGAGTCCCTTCCCTATCTCAAAGAAAAAGGGGTTGGAGCCATGAACGCCGGCCCCTTTAGCGCCCGGCTTCTCACGAACGCTCCCCTCCCGCCTTGGTTGAAGGAACCTGAAGAAGTAAAGGATGCGGCCCGCAAAGCGGCTGCGCTTTGCCAGGAGAACGGCGTTGATATCGCACAGCTTGCACTCCAATTCTCAATCGCACATCCAGACATGGCGACGACGATTGCTGGAAGTGCAAATCCTGAGAATATTCGAAAATGGGCGACGTGGGCAGCCGCGCCACTCGACACGTCGCTACTCGACGCTGTCCTCGCCATCTTTGAACCGGTCAAGAACATCGGCCATGCTGAAGGCCTCCCTGAGAATAACTAGTCCTCCTCTCCCTGCATGAAAGCGATTCAACTTAAAGAACCCAAGAATTTCCAGCGCATCGAAATCGAAGAGCCCAAATCTCCCGCTCCAGGAGAGGTTTTGGTCCGAGTCGACCGTGTCGGAATCTGCGGCACCGATCTCGGAGGGTATCTCGGCAAGATGCCTTTCTTTTCTTACCCCCGTATTCCAGGCCACGAATTGGGCGTCGAGATCCTTGAAGTCGGTCCCGACGTGAGCAACGTCAAGCCTGGAGACCGTTGCTCGGTCGAGCCCTACATCAATTGCCAAGAATGTTATTCGTGCCGGCGAGGATACACCAACTGTTGTCGCCACCACAAGACACTCGGTGTGATGTGCGACGGAGGGCTTACCGAACGCATCCTCCTGCCAGCGCGAAAAATGCACCTCGCCAACAATCTCACTGCGGAACAGTGCGCCCTCGTTGAAACGCTCGCCATCGGCTGTCATGCGGTCAATCGCGGCAATCCGAAACCGCCCGAGAGTGTTCTCATTATCGGCGCCGGCCCGATCGGCTTGAGTGCGGTTGAATTCGCCAAACTTTCAGGGGCAAAAACAATCGTGATGGATATGGTTGATTCTCGACTTGAGTTCGTCCGGAACAAGATGGGAGTCCCTGACACAATCCTCACAAAGGGAGACGGCGAAGAAATCAAGCAGCTTGAAGCCCTGACAAACGGAGAACTCGCGGACGTCGTAATCGATGCCACAGGAAGCAATCGCTCTATGGCCCAGGCGCTCAACTACTGCGCCTTCAAGGGACGACTAGTCTTCGTCGGGATCACCCAGGCCAATGTGGAGCTCCCCCATGCCCCGGCGCTGCACCGACGCGAACTCGACATCCTAGCTAGCCGCAACGCCCTTTCCAGTGACTTCACCCGCATCATCCAACTCATCGAGAGTGGAGAAATCAACACGGATCCATGGATCACCCATCGCACCTCATTCGACAGCATGATCGATGAATTCGAACAATTCACAAAACCAGAAACGGGAGTCATCAAAGCCGTCGTCGAAGTCCACTAATAGACTCAAATCAAATCTATGATCAAAACAGCCATCACCGTTAGTCTTGTCGAACAGGCGCGAGGCGGCCCCTTTGTCCTTTGGGATGGGGTCGAGAAAGGATGCCAAACAGCCGCCTCCCTCGGCTACGATGCGATCGAACTTTTCGCCCCAGGCCCCGACGTCGTCCCCGTCGATACCCTGAGAGAGCTTCTCTCGAAAAACAACATCGGTATCGCAGCCGTTGGCACCGGAGCAGGGATGGTGATTCACCAACTCAATCTCTGTGATCCCGATGCAGACCGACGCGACAAGGCCAAGCGCTTCATTGAAAGCATGATTCGTTATGGAGCCCAATTTGGCGTCCCCGCCATCATCGGATCGATGCAAGGCCGCTGGGGCGGTGACATCTCGCGTGAGCAAGCCTTCGAGTGGCTCCGTTCGGCTCTCAACGAACTCGGCGAGATCGCAGGTAACGAAGGCGTCCCACTCATTTACGAACCCCTGAACCGCTACGAGACCAACATGTGCAACACCGTTGCTCAAGGGGTTGATCTCTGTCAGTCCCTGACAAGCAAGCACGTGAAGCTATTAGCGGATGTGTTCCACATGGGGATCGAGGAAGCTGATCCGGCCGCTGCGATGAGCGCCGGCAAAGGATTCATCGGCCATGTTCATTTTGTGGATTCCAACCGGAGCGCTGCCGGCATGGGCCATTTGAATCTCGAAGCAATTGCCAAGGCCCTGATTGATACCGGCTACGATCGCTACGTCTCAGCAGAATGCTTCCCGAAACCGGACGCAGATACCGCAGCCAAGAATACCATCGAAGCCTACAAACGGCTCTTCCCCCGCTAGACTGAACGCAAATAACACGGATACCGCAAATCGATTCAAGGTTTGCGGCATCCGTGACATCCGCGTCGAGTCTCCCTTTCCGCTCGACCTTCCCTCTTTCGGGCAAAAGATCAGTGACATCTTCGTAAGATGCCGTAACGTCCTAGAATGTCATCCAGACACCGTCGATCAAGCGTTCGAAGGCTCCGAGGGTTCTCGTATTTCGCTGCCCTGTTAACGCTTATTCTTCACAGCCCGTTCTCCGCCCAATCCGCCGACCGGACCAATGTGGGCCTCCAGGCACTCTACAATTTTGACGCCGGCACCGGCAACCAAGTCATCGACAGTTCAGGCGTCGGGAAGCCCCTTCATCTCACGATTGCCAGACCGGAAAACACTCGATGGCTCAATAGCGCTCTTCAAATCACTCAAGACACTCAAATCCGATCCGAATCCCCCGCGACTAAATTGAATCAAGCCATTCGGCGCTCTGGCGAACTCACGCTCGAAGCGTGGATTCAGCCTGCGAATCTCACCCAAAAAGGCCCAGCACGCATCGTGACCTTATCCCGTAATGGTTCCGAGCGAAATGTGACCCTCGGCCAAGAAGGGCCGAAATATGACGTCAGGTTTCGAACCCTCTCGACTGGTGGCAACGGGATTCCCTCAACGACCACTAAGAAAGCGAGTGTCACGACCTCTCTCACTCACCTCGTATACACCCGAGCCCGACATGGGCGAGCGAAGCTCTACATCAACGGGAAAGAAACGGCAGCAAAGACGGTCAGCGGCAGCACCGTCAATTGGCACAGTCAATTCCGACTAGCCCTCGGCAATGAGTTTGGAGGAAAACGCGCCTGGCTGGGCACCTATCATCTCCTGGCCATCTATTCTCGCCAACTCCTTTCGGCCGAGATTCAAGCCCACTTCGAAGCCGGCCCCAAGGCTGGAACACCTCAACTTGAAATCACAAAAGCTCTCTCTCCCAATGCTCAGTTATTCACCAGCAAGATTGCCCCTCTGCTGGCCGAACGTTGCTTCGAATGTCACGACACCAGTACGAATAAAGGAAAACTCGATCTCTCACGGAAAAAGACTGCCCTCGCTGGTAGCAGCAGCGGGCCTGTCATTGTCCCTGGGAATGCCAACGAGAGCTATTTGCTCGAATCCATTCTTACCGATGAGATGCCCGAAGACCGTGAACCGCTAACCCCACAACAGAAACAGCGGGTCAAGGAATGGATCGAAGGAGGCGCCAGCTGGCCTGTTGAAGAGATTGATCCCGCCGCCTTTGTTCACGGAGGCACGAGCGAGGAGAACTGGCTACAACGCCTCACTATCGACGAATATGTCAATACCGTCCAAGCCACTCTTGGCATCGATATCGCCAGCGAAGCTCAAGCCTTACTTCCAAGGGATCTTCGAGCTGACGGGTTCAGCAACACCGCATACAACCTAAGCGTCGACCTCAAACACGTAAGCGCCTATGCTCAACTTGCCGAGAAGATCGTCAACAAACTAGACATCCCGATCTTCGCCAAGCGCTTCTCAAAAAGCACCCTCTTAACTGATAAGAGCATGCGTGGCCTCATTGAAAAAATGGGAGCATGGATTCTGCGCGGTCCACTTGATGACTATGAAATCGATCTTTACCGAGGCATTTCCACAACAGTCGCGGCCGCAGGAGGTACCTTTTCGGATGCTGTCACATTGGTGATCGATGCGATGCTACAGTCGCCTCGATTTATCTATCGGATAGAAAACCAAAAGGGAGACGGAAGCAAATGGCCGGTTGGGGAACACGAACTTGCCACCCGCATCAGCTACATCCTTTGGGGCGCACCTCCGGATGAAGCCTTGTCGAAGGCTGCCCGATCAGGCGATCTCTTTTCGAGCGAAGGCCTCGATCAACAAATCCAACGCATGCTCGCTGACCCGCGAGCAATCGACCGGTCAAAGCGGTTCATCGCAGAATGGCTCAACTTGAATCGGCTCAACAATATCAAACCAAACGTCGATAAATTCCCGAACTGGCACCATCAGTTAGCCGTGGACATGCAAGAGGAGACACTCAAATTCTTCGAAGCAATTGCCTGGAAACAACAACGCCCGCTTACCGATCTCTTCAACGCTCAATTCACATACGCGTCTCCACAACTCGCAAGGCACTACGATCTCCCTGGACCGAAGGAAGAAACGGCTCATCACGATCTCTCTCACCATCCAGGACGAGGAGGCATATTAACCCAAGGAAGCGTACTCACCGTCGGCGGAGACGAAGCGTCCATGGTTTCACGGGGCTTGTTCGTACTTCACGACCTCCTCCGCGGCGTCGTGAATGATCCCCCTCCGTGCGTGGACACCACCCCCCAAGCGACCAAACCTGGACTCACCCAACGTGCCATCGCCGAAGAACGAATCGCCAATGCTCAATGTGGCGGATGCCACAGCAAGTTCGAACCCCTCGCCTTTGGATTAGAAAAATTCGACGGTGTCGGAGCCTACCACGAGAAGGACGAACACGGAAACGCTCTTCGCGACGACGGGGACATCCTCTTTCCTGGTACCGCCGAGTCAATCGCTTACCAATCCTCTGCGGAACTCATGAATCTCTTAGCCAAAAGCGACCGCGTCAAAGAATCCCTCACTTGGAAGCTCACTCAATTCGCTCTCGGCCGCCCGTTGGGATTTCCTGATGCGGCCGACATTGACAAAATCCATCAAAACGCACAGAAAAATGGCGGAACCTATCAAAGCTTGATCACAGAAATCGTGAAGAGCGATCTAGTCCGCATGACCCCTACCGAGACACTCGAATGAAACAATCACGAATCAGTCGTCGGACGATGTTGAAAGGCCTAGGAACCGTCTCCGTTGGCCTGCCATTTCTAGAGGAAATGTTGGTGGCAAAAACGCTATCGACAAGCCCCGAGGTCCCCATGCGTGCCTTCAATGTGTTCTTCGGACTAGGCATTCCTGCACCGTTACAAACGGAAGGGTTCAGCGATGTCTTGGAACCTCTCAAACCCTTGCGCGACAAACTGCTGATCATGCGCAATGTTGATCAAATTCGTTGCGATGAATCCGGAATCAATGCCCACTTTGACGGAGCATCGGGCGCCTTCACGGCCGAACCTCCCGATGGGGAAGCCAAAGCCGGGGGCCCATCGATCGATCAAGTAATCCGTAAGACTTACTACCCGAATGGCCTTCCATCGGGGATGGTCCCCACGCTGATCAGCGGAACCTTCTTTCGTCGAAGCCGGGTCAGCCGCTACGTTCACAGCTACAACTACGACGGCACGGTCTCGTCAACCATGCAGGAAAAACCTCGGGAGCTCTTCAATCGTGTTTTTGGCACCATCGAACTCAGCCAGGGAGATACAGACGCACGGCAGCGACAACTAAAGCGGAGCGTCCTCGATTCCGTCATAGAACAATACCGATTCTACACCGGTCCCAATTCACCGCTGGGCGCCGCCTCAAAATCACGGGTATCAGACCATCTAGATCGTATCCGCGAACTCGAGCAACGGGCCTACGAAATGACCGAGAGAGCCGAAGACGCGCCACCGCTCCCGCCTCGATCTAAGCTCGCCCACGGAGGGCAAGCTGATCCCGGCGGCGAAGGCATCGACATGCCACTCGACGATCTCACCAGCGAATGGCGACTCATGGCGGATCTCTACGCCCTCGCGATCAAAATGGACCGCACTCGTTTCGGGGCGCTGACCTTCCTAGCGGCGGGAGAAAGACTTCGGGTGACCGGTGACTACCACTACAACGGTCGTAAGATCTACACCTTCAATGACGCCGCGCAACTCAACGCCTCAGGATCCGCTGGCTGCAGCCATGAATGGTGGCACAAGTTCAGAGAAAACAAGAAAAACGAACAACTGCGTGCTCACGCCCACATGAAGATGCGAGAAATCGCTTACTTTCTCCATGCCCTGGACGAAGCCGAGACAATCGAAGCCAATGGCAAATCTATCCTCGAAAACTCCCTCATCACCATCTCAACAGAATCAGGCGACGGCCGCCACTCAGATGTAAAACGAGAACTCTCCGGAGTGTTCCACGCGATAACGGGAGCCAATGGACGATTCAAGACCGGCCAAATCATGGATGTCAAAGCAGAAGGACTCGACGTCTACAACACAATGCTCACTGCATTGGGCACCAAAGACCGGCTCGGCCCGATCAACCGAAAACACCAAGCGATCGACGGTATCAGAGCTTAACCAAGATCGCCTATCGCTGATGGGGGGAATGCCCCCCAAAACCGTCCCTCCTCTCCTCGATTATCAAAATCGAAAATTCTCTCCACATCGGTGTAACCATTGGACCTGTCCTTTGCGTTTAGAGTGAGAGGGAACACTATAGAACTAAACCACCAAAAGATTTTCTACTCGCGAAGTGAGCTCCGCAGCAAACACGGAATGGATAACAATGTCCCCAAACAGAGTGGTGACGTCGCAAAATAAAAGCTCTTATCTCACAATAACCAGCGAAAACGTTTTTCCGGTTAATATATTGACTTCCCTGAGCGATTGAAAAAAACGCTAAATAGTTTAAATTGGCATTTATTGTTCTAAGAGAGAAGTTGACCGACAATCACGCAATCATGGCAAGGCAGGAGCAGCATGCACCCAAGACATTCTCAGAGCTCTTGGAACGAGGGCGCCAAGAAATGCCGCCGGCCGCTGATGTAAGATCATCGGTACGAAGAGCGTTATCACTGATGCCCCACTCGTCCTCATTGAGTTGGGTGGATGTCCTCATCCAATTGACGACCGCACATCGGATTCGGATGGGATTCAGTATTGCCTTCGCTGCTCTAACAATGACCGCCACCCTAGAACTTTCTCGGCCAGTCCCGGTGCCGCAGCCACCAATGCCTCATTTCCTCATCGATCGGCTGTTTCAAGAATGAGGATCAAACGACAGAAGTGGATTGTTGCCGCGATCCTCACTGGGGTTTTAGCCCTTGGGTTCCTTGCGGGGATCTCTGCGAGTCGACCGCTGAAAGAGGTTTTCCCGAAGCGATCCGCCGTCGAAGACCCAAATCCGGAAGAATTCGTTCTCAGTTTCCAGCGAAGACTAAGCTCAGATCTGACACTCACCGATGCTCAGAAACCGGCAGTGGAAGAAGAGATTCGAAAAATGACCCAGCGCATTCGGTCGATTCAACGCAACTTCATTCCTCAAATCACTCAGGCCATGTTGGATAGCATTGACGAAATCATGCCGCTGTTAGATGAGGAGCAACAACGGCAACTTGAGCGAAGAAAAGATGGGATCAGGAATTCTCTTCCCATGCGCACTTTGGGACTCGGGCGAAATGGTCCCGGTCGCCCCAATGGGCCACCTCGCGGCCCAGGCGAGGGCGGAAGGCGACCCTGGGGTGATGGGCCCCCTCCCTGGGTTCGTAATCAAGATCAGGGAACACCCCCTGACGGCAGACCGGCCACACAAGCGGGTGAAACTCCCAATTGAAGCCGCGATCGGCGTGTCACCTCGGTCTATGAACCCAATTGCGATGGATTGATCAGAGCATACTGATTCATTCAAACCCAAGGTGGTGTTGCTCAAGGAGTTCTTCCAGTTTCTTTCTGGCCCGATGACATTTCACCTTCGTCTTAGACAATCCCCAATTCAATTGCTCCGAGATTTCCGGCAATGTATATCCCTCGTAATAATAGAGCGTTACCAAAAGGCGATCCTCCGCCCGTAAACTAGCGAGCAACAGCGCTATCAATTCAGCGTTCGGATGACTTGAATTTTCCTCAACCTGCTCAGCCAACAAGGCCAAAGGATCGATATCACTATCGCGAGCTGAACGTTGCGCAAGCGCGATGGGTTCATTTTTCCGCTGACGGAAATAGTCATAACCTGTGTTCACCGCAACCCGCATCAACCAATTCTTAAAGGTGCCGGTCGGCCGCCACTGATGAATCTTTTGGAACGCCTTGATGAAGGCGTTCTGGACCAAGTCTTCAAGATCTGATTGGTTCGGGCAGAACTTGAACAAGAGCGACCACAGACGCTCCTGATAGCGCCGAACGATCTCATCATACGCATCTAAGTTCCCATCCTGGGCTTGTCGCGCCAACGATTCGTCGCTAAGGGTGTCCGTCATCATGACAAAACCTCAAATCCGAGAGATGACCGATCCTTTCCCTAGGTGAGGCTTCATTCCGTATCCTGAGGCACTAACTTGAACCCTTTTAACTCAGCTCGATGACGGCGGGCGAAGTCCAACAACTCGCGATCATCCAGCAGCTCCAACTTGACTCGAATCCGCTCGCGCAGTCTCGTGATGTCTTCAGGACTCAAGACCAACTGTTTGCTGATCTTCCGATCGTTCAGTTCGTCAGCCAGAAGGCGAAGTATTCGCAGCTCCTGCGGCGTAAGATGTTCCAAACCATCACGACCAAGACGTCCTTGATTAGGATCGCATTCCCCCTTGCCGAGGAACGGTAAAAGAGCTGGGCTTACAAAGGGATCCCCTTGCGACATCGAACAGAGTGCACTTGGAAGGTCCGTGACGTAGTCATCTTTAAGAACGTAACCCTTCACCCCGAGTGCCATCGCCTCATCAAAGAGGCTTTTCTCCTTATATGAAGTCACCAAGACCACATTGATGTCTAGCGAAGCACGATTGATTCGTTCCAACACCTCCAACCCACCGAGACCGGGCATATTAATATCTAGCAGAACAAGCTCCGGGCTGAGGGCCTTGATCCGTTCCCACGCCATCGTCCCGTCGGTCGCCTCCCCCACAAACCGCACACATTCGTTCCTTGCGATCAAGGTCTTCAGCTCTTCGAGAAAAGCCAAATGATCATCTGCAACGAAGACTGTCACTCGTTTGTCCATCAATCTAAGAATTACGATTCCCCATATCCGCACAGAGTTTCGTAGAAGGTCCAGACTAGAGCCTTCTGGGATGGGATGGAATCGGCGGAGAAACGTAATTCAGTTAAGCATAGGAGCCTAAATTGCCTACGTCTTATTGCGTAGTCAGCGTCCCTGCTCAGGAAACCAAAGTCACCGCGCCATCCGAAACTCAAATCGCTACACCGAAGAGGCAATCCCTTGCTAGAACGAGAGGAAGATTGCTCACCCGGCATCAATCTCTTCCGACTCGAGTCGGCGTTCCCTTCGAGAAAAAGACAGATCAAGGCTTGAGATCGAGAAATTGATTAGCGGCACGATAGGTTCGAATGCAAATCTTTCAGCATTCAAGGTCTAGAATCCTGGTAATCTCATATTTGGAAAATCTTGAAAAACTCCACTAAAGCGCTGGTCATTGGAACGGTAATCATGACGCTCACCATCGTTATAGGTGTCGCAGGCTACTTACTGGCGGGATGGAGTTTAATTGACTCCGTTTTTATGGTGATCATTACCATTTTCGGTGTGGGATATGGTGAAGTACGCGAGGAATCGCCAGAGCTTCGCATGTTCACAATGATGGTAATCCTATCCGGTTGCACATCCCTCGTCTATCTACTCGGCGGCTTTGTCCAGTCCCTGACGGAAGGAGAAATTCAACGACTGATCAGTAAACGACGCATGAAAGCTGAAATTGAAAACCTTGAGAATCATATCATCATCTGTGGATTAGGAAGAATTGGGAGAATGCTCGTCGAGGACCTTCTCAAGGCCGGAAAAGCGTTTGTTGTGGTCGATTCAAACGCCTCCCGAATAGAAGATTTCGATCGTGCAGGATGCCTTATCTGCGAAGGGGACGCCACGGATGAAGCCGTGCTTCAAAAGGCAGGCATTGAGAGAGCGAGAATCTTGGCGACCGTGCTCCCAAATGATGCCGCCAACGTTTTTATCACTTTGAGCGCTCGCAATCTCAATTCAGAGATTGAAATCATTGCCCGCGGAGAAATCCCTTCGACGGAACCAAAGCTTATCCAAGCCGGAGCGTCTCGAGTCGTTCTTCCCGCTCACATAGGGGCCGAACGAATCGCCCATCAAATTCTACACCCCAGTACCGCGAATCTCCTTGCCAACAATCATGCCCTTCGTGAGCTCGATACGCAGTTGAGCAGCGTTGGGATTCAAATCACCGAAATGGACATTCCTGAAGGCTCCTCATTAGTCGGAACCAATCTATCGCAGGTCGAAACCCAATCAAAGGCACAGTTCCTCGTCATTGCAATTCATCGCAAAGATGGAACGCAATTGCTTCACCCAACGCCGGAAACTAAAATAGAAACGGATGACCGAATGATCTTCCTATGCCATAGCGAAGATGTGCCAGACTTCACTCGGAACTATCAGATGATAAAAAAGCGTCAGTATCGTGGTCAGACATTCTAATTCGAACGAGAACTTCAACGCGTACATCGTGGAGCCAGGTCTCTAGTCACATGGTTCGAAAAGACAAAGAAGCGCTCTCGTTTTTCGGAAAGCCCCCCGGTTTCAGGGCAACAAAAACTCTACAACTCAACAGGCGAAGGGGCACCTGATCATACCGGCGATCCAGGCTGTCCCTGCAAGGGTTTACGAAGGTATCCCTCGGCGTGAAACAGGGGTCTACACAGCTTCTCTTGGCTTGTGGAAATATTCAGTCGGCATCCAGACGATGGATCTGCCGCACAAAGGCCGCAAGATCTCGTCGGTAGTCGGAATCAATGTCCATTCGAGTCAGTTGGCGATGAACCTTTGCCAAGCCCTCAGAGCTAGACTCAGCGACGAGAGCATTATGAAACCGCTTCTCTGGATCTGGATGAACGAATCGTTTTAGAATCGCGACCAGCTCACGATTACACGCAACGTAGGCAGGCAGCAATTGTTCAACACGATCGTAAAGCCTCATCTTATGCTCGTAGAGTTGCTTCCGATTCCCCAGTGTCAAGGGAGCAATCAGGGGACAACCTCGGATGAGTTCGAGGCCAACGAGGCCAACACTGTAGATATCAGATTGAATAGAAATACGTTGATCGGCGTGGTATTCAGGCGACGCATACACGGGCGTCGCAAAGGCACGCTTCTTATCGTCATCCACTCTAGTCGCCCGACCAAAATCAATCACCCGAACATAGCCATGGTTGTCGAGCATGATATTGGAGGGTTTGAGATCGCAATGGAGATAGTTTTCCGAATGAAGATTCTCAAGTCCCTCGAGTATCTGACGCATAATATAAACCACGACGCCTGGCTGCACACAGTTTCGCCCCTCAAATTGGTTGAACAGTGTTTTCACTGACAAGTTTCGAGTTAGAGGACGGTTTTGGAGCGTTCGAAACTGGATCAGTAACTGGCTCAAATTGATGCCATCGATCAGTTCCATCTGCACCAACCCAATACCATCAATCTCCTCATAGCTATCACAATCGACCAGATTCGGGCTTCGGTTTCGATGCAAATCTGCCACCTGCCTAGAAATCCGATTCATGTCGTCGCGATACGCCTGAGCAGTAGGGTAGTTTCCAGGATCAAACAATTTGATGGCATGTTCCGTCAGACAGCGTCGCGCTCCCGCACGCCTCGAACGGTAGACCACCCCCTGCCTCCCCTTACCAATGGTCCGGTCGAGACTAAAGCGGGCTCCGGCCACGAACGCCCCTTTTAAAATGAGTCCGATGTACTGCTTCTTGAGCCATCCAATTTCTCCGCCTTGAGTTTGCGAAGCAGGCAGCCAAGCATCAGAGCGTATCGAGCACCCGGTGCTCGGCGGAAGCAAACTCGTCATTGACTAATAGAAACGATATCGACGGGCGACAACAGAGGGTTTCAGACTGCACTGAGCTCGCTCTCGAAACTTAGACTGAGATCCCGTGACAGCGCCTGTTCGGCAAGGCGTTCGTCATTGATCGACGCGATAGAAGAGACAACTTCATCCGGCTGATAGGAAAACTGGGGCAGATCTTCCTTGCTTGTCGTGCCGGTCAAAACCAAAACGGTATAGTAACCAAGTTGGTGCCCACCCAGAATGTCAGTCGACATGGTGTCTCCAATCATGATCGTTTGACTCGCAGCCAACATCAATTCCTTTCTCGCGCTCCGCATCATCACCGGACTTGGTTTGCCGACACTGAAGGCCGTGCGCCCACTGGCACTTTCAAGCATGGATACCAGAGCGCCGCACCCCGGACGGGTTCCGCTGCTCGTCGGACAATTCGGGTCAAGGTTGGTGGCAATGAACTTTGCCCCATTGACCAACATGTTGAGCGCTTGCTCCATAACTTCCGCGTTGAATGTTCGGCACTCGCCTACAACAACGAAATCGGGATCACGATCTACAATAGAAAAGCCATGATCATGTAGAGCGGTCAGCAACCCTCCTTCACCGATTACAAAAGCCGTTCCTCCTGGACTCTGACGAGCAAGGTAGGATGCGGTGGCATCGGCACAGGTATAGACGTTTTCCTCGGAGATACGAATCCCCAGCCGCTCAAGTCGCGTAGCGATATCTCGGCGCGTTCGTTGACTATTGTTGGTGAGAAAAAGAAATGGAATCTCGTTTTCAACCAGGCGGTTGACAAAGGCTGCAGCTCCAGGAATGAGCCTCCCGCCCCTATAAACGACTCCATCCATATCGATCAGGTATCCGTGCTTTGCATTCATACGACAAGCCATGAGCTTAAACAGCGCCAAGATTGTGAATCGCGTGAAACAAATCCGGGATTCGTACAAACCAGCCCTTCACTACTGAATAAACAGCCAAAAACGAACGAAAATCCTAAAACCTGAAGAAGCAAGTGTCTCACCTCGTCCCGAAAGGCTTCCATTGTTCACGCTCCGATTTGTCTCCCGATGGACAGAGAGGACAATTTACACCACTCAAATCACGCCAAGAACCGCGGACTGAAATCGATCTCTACAGCTAGGGTAGCGTCAGCTCCTTATCGAAACTTCCTGCTGCTAACTTAGAAGCATTCCATTCCGGGAATGGCTTGTAAGGCTAAGAAAGTCCCCCAACATCATTACCTAGTCCCCTACCCGTTCTGGCACGACGACATCGAGCCGAATGAACTGCCTCTCCTCCTCCGAAACGGGCATCTCAGATCGAAATTGCAAGGTAGCTCTACCATTCCCTTCGTTCCTTTGGCCGACATAGCTCACCTGATTGATCCACTCTACGAGATCAGTCGAATGTCTCGGGATGATCAGAACATCGTCTCGCCCAAGTCCAACCTCAACCCTGACGATAAGGAATCTCTCTCCGCCTTGGCCCTCTTCAAGAGCTACTTCAATGCCTGGAACGTCCGCTGACGAACGAGGATCACTTCCAGCTAGATACTCAACAATAGAGGCCCAGCCATCCCCATCCAAGTCGTCCTCAAGGATGTCGATACCGTAGTCGCTCCTCCAATCGTCAAGAGTCAGCGTGTCAGTCACAGCAGGATTGCCCCCGACTAGAACACTACTACGCCAGCGCGATGGCAAAGATTGTTCACTCGAGACCAAAGACAGAGGCACCAGGGAATACCCGCCGCCATCAGCGCTTTCCGGCCAGGGCGATCGATCCGACCATTCGATGGATACGATTTCGGTTCCAATCGCATCGAACAAACTAAGACGTTCTCCAGAGTTGGAAAGGCGATTCCCATCGGGAGAATGAAAGGCTCCCACAACCGGCAAATCTCGACCATAGCGGCGCTGAAAAGCCCCAAGATTTCCGACCAAGAGAACCCGTCCTCCCGGCCTTACCAGCGTCGTGTCAAAATCATAGCGGATCCCATCGGTAAACCTAAGACCGCCAAGGTCCACTGAAAACTCATCGCTAAGATTGAAGATTTCGATGTATTCAAATGCCTCTGCATCGAACCAGCCGGCCGCCTGTTCCTCAGCAGAAGGGTCACCGGGATGATACATTATCTCGGTGACCGCAAGATTATCGGCGGATGCAGGCTGCACCCGCCCCGTCCCGACCACGTTGACAACATCCGACGCGATCACACTCCCGAATCTATCGATCGCATTGATAGAAATCGCGTTGGTTCCCGGCCTTATGGGGACGGATACCCTCCAAGTATCAAGACTGATCCATTCAATGGGCAAGCCTTCCCCTCCGGCCAAACGCAGTTCGTCAATATCTAACCAGCCCTTACCTTCGATATCCACTGCAGTGCTTGGGGTGCTAAAGTTATCATCGGTCGAGATTGAGAATGCCACTTCAGGAACGGCTCGTTGAATTTCTGCTAGAGCAAAGGAACGTCGGGAACGAACGTAGGGTAGAAATCGATTCAAATTCTCAGACGGTAAGAAACACGAATAGTGAGTCGCCCATTCACTTAAATACTCTCCGTTGAATGTCGTTTGAATGATTTCAAGAAGATGTCGATAGTATTGACGTTCATTTCGCGCGCTCGCCCGAATCAACCGTTTCTGATCGTCATTCGGGACCAAACTAGAAGACGATCCACGAATAAAAGTGAAATCCATGTCCCAAGGGAAATAGAGCATCTTTCCATCCACCGGACGCTGATAGAACATGGCGTTATGACTGGCGCCCGAAGAGTAATTATCGGCTACTCCAAAGAGAACTTGGACCGCAAACGCACGCAACCATTGATCCACATCCAACAAACGCTCTGTTTCAATCCGATACCGACTCCCAGATTCCCCCAGGGCGGATACCATGTTAATAATTGGCGAAAAATCATCTGCACTTCGCTTGTTTTTCAACTGCCAATGCCACCGATACAATTCCTTGTCTGAGCCCCCAAGAGTTCTCGGAGGAACTCCCCGAACCTCCCCAGACTGGGTTACCTTAAGGCCTTCGACACCCCCATTGGTTCCAGTCAGCACATAAATTAGCTCATACTCGTAGATAGGACCTGACTCACCATTCCCATACTGATTCACCAAAAATTCTCGATCAAATCGTGCCTTCGACAAAATCGCCGATCCCGTATACTGAGACCGCGGTGCAATGACACGTATCAAATCATCATAGGATCCCGGAATCCCGCCTGCATGGTTTATGGCGTGCTTGATCATGATCTCTCGCTGGCTGAATTGATCCCCAGCCCCAGATCGATCAACAGCAATCGTCTCATGCGCCCCGAGAAACAGATCGTCCGCAGGAAATCGAATATTGTATCCGACGCGCACATCACTGGCTCTTCCGTGCTCACTCCCCTTGAGGCGCACGCCCGCATCGTAGTAGGCCAGCCGCTCATCAACAATGACCGTGCACCCTAGTCGATCATTACTCATCACGTTGGTCGATTCGTGCAAAAGACCGATATCAGGCTCTTTCATGACGATTCGCAGATTCATTGGCTGACAATCACCATAGTCGAGATCCGCTTGCCCGTCCGCAACAGGAATCAAGGCCGAAGAATCAGGGCCCTCGGCAGGAAACCACGAAACCTTCCCCCTCCCATCCGTCGCCTCAATGAAGAATTGGATGTTGGTCCCACGACGCTGCCCTGGAAGCGTCCCGCGCCACTGGCCCCCGACCAAGTCCATCGGGACTTGAGAAAAGCTCCGTCCCCGAGCGGCATAGTTCAAAAACAATCCAGCGACGCCATCAGGGTCCGTGGCTTCCACCCGTACGACCATCGCTTCACCCTCGGCAGGAACGACAGGCGCGTGTGAGAGACCATCGAGGCTTGGGCCAAGGTTTTCCACCCAGGTCGTATTCTGTTCCCCCGGACTCCCCCCAGCGTTTCCAGTATTCAAGAGAGTCGTTTTTGGCAATCGATTAAAATAGAGACGCGTGTTGAGCTGATTGGATCCACTCAACCATTTTGCCCGAAACGTAATCTCATACTCCCGATTTTCAGCAAGCGACACATAGGCATTGCCAAATCGAAGTGTCGTCTCAGCGTGATTGCTCATGTGCTCCGTCGGCCCCGTCGCCGTCAGCTTGAGCACCGTATTCCCTGGCAGAGTCGGATCGGGAATGACGTCAGCTCGACTATGATTTCCTAGAAAACGCCAGCTGTCGGCGTTTCCGTTTTCGAAACTTCCATTTTGAATCAGCTCTCTTCTGACACCAGCTCGCACTTCAACAACCGAAATATCATCGATCAACAGCTCGCCCGCCTCTAGCAAACCAACGATAAACTCGTGGTACCGTGTGGGATCGTTCACGCCATTTTTGGCTAACCCTCCGTAGGCAATGGTTTGCCACGGCCCTTCGCCATGACTCGCCGCCCACGCCTCGGCAGAGCGACTGTCGCCACGAGGATCACGAAGTTCGAGACTTGAGCCATCGCCATCTGCATTGGCAGGCCACCGTCCGTCATCAAAGTAGCGCACCTCATCGATAGAATTGCCTAGGACATCAACCAAAGTAATCTGCTCACCCCGTTTCGAGAGAGAACCGCCCCACTCCCCAACGACTGGGATTTCGGAATACACATCCCTAAAGGCGCGCGCATCTCCAACAAGCAAGAAATATTGCCCAGGGCCCAATATCGTATCTGGAGGAAAAACAAACTGCACGCCATCATCAAATCTCCACCCACTAAGATCGACTGATTCGGCCCCCCAGTTTAACAGCTCGATCCACTGGCCAGCCGATGACTCTATGGGTGAACGTTCTCGAGGATGGTACATCAATTCGTTAATCACTATTGTGGGGCGATCAGCGACCTTGTTGTCCTGACCAAAGGTGGCTCGAGCCGGACGAATCCATCGATTGCTCCTTCCTCCGATACGTGCCTCGAGCTGGTCAGAAACGGTGACTGAATCAAGCAAGCGTTGACCTGATTCGGCGAGAAGAAAAAGCCGTTCTCCCGGCTCTGGAATATGCTCCAAATCCTCCTCTGTCAGCACCACCAATTCACCAGCTTGCAAGACTTCCCCTGGAGCAAACGTGAGGCGCCAAGACTCTGAAGAGCGAATCTCCAACGGTGTCAATGCAACCGGGGCATCACCTCGATTCAACAGCTCTAGTGAGAACTCCCGGCCTCCTCCTTCAGAGAGCTCATTGAAAATGATCTGCGCTCCATTCACGTCAGACTGAAGCAACTCCGAAGACCCGAGCGACAGTTCAAAAACAAAATCTTCGGCATCGTTCAGATTCGAAACCTGATGAACCTCCACAGCGATCACATTTCGCCCAGAAACCAATGCGCCAGAATCAAGCGATATCGGACGACTCCACTCGGCGAGATCAACCGGCAACAAAGCCCCTGTCTCAAAACTCACCGGTCCATTTCCGACATTCGCTCGATGGACCTCTTGGCCATTGAGGTAGACCACCGCGCCATCATCGACGCGGAGCTCCATAGAAAGTTGTGTTTGAGACGGTTTCCCGGAAAAGACAAACTCGGTTAAAAAGTAGATTGTCGACCCTACATCTTGAAACTCATGCCCTTCGAGCTCAGGCTGCGTACCATCCGTAGGAGCGGAAATCGGCGAGAAAGTCCCCTTGGCGAGTCCCAACACGGATTCTTCCGACAATGCAACCGACCAGAGTCCAACTTCATCTAGACGCCCTCGCCAGTTTTCCCTGGATTGGTCTCCTCCAAAGTAAAACGGTTGAGCATTCGCCAGTCCAGCGGACAAATTCTGCGTCCCTAGAAGCACACCATCGCGATAGTATCGCAGTGTTGACCCCGATTTCACTGCAGCATGGTGAACCCATTCATTACGTGGGATCGCAGGATAAGAAATATCTTCACCGGATCCGAGTCGATGAAACTCGAGTGCCGCATTGGTGAACTTCACGAATTCCCGCGGAGAAAAGTCAGCACCACTGGCCTGATACCGATTCCCTACAATGACATTCACATTTGCCGGACGTCTGGAGAAGGACCAAAACGCCCAGGTAAAATCGGATTCTAGCGATAAGGGCGGAATGAATGCTCCCGTTCGAACGAATCCGTCCTCACCATCAAACTCTAAGACAGTACCGCGAGTCTCATCATCAATCCAATTGACACCATTCACCAACAGCCCTTCGAGCCCCGTCACCTCATCGTAAGCGATCCGACCGGAACGTTCGTCCAGCTTCCAATAACCAAACAAGCCTGAAGACTGTTCCGTTGAGTGATCATAAGCGCGATGAAAGGGCCCTACAGCACTGTTCCAAGATGACCCGTCGAAGTCAGGTTCGTTCCAATCTGAAGGTGCTGACACTCCTGAATTTAGATAGCGCCACAAAGCATCTCGACCGACCAATTCGCTAACAACCGGCGGAGCATCATCTCGAGGAAAATTTCGACGCCCTGGGGTTCCCCCAATCTGGCTTGAGGACACCCAATTCTCTAAGTCCCCTTCCGCCGAATCCTCGTTTCTCTTAGCGAGCGTCGCTCCAGACCCTCTGGCCCCGACCGGCCAATCTCCATCCGAGGCATAGTTCAATTCATCCATGACCCGACCATTTCGATTCTTTAAAAGTATGGTTTCCCCCTCATTCGCCAGACGATTCAACAAAGGCTTCGGATAAACTCGACTACCCAAAAGCAAGGAATCCGTCGGCTTAGTCGAAACGACGAGATAATCGCCTCCCTTGATTCGCGTCCCCTCATCAAAGGTCAAGCGAACGCCCCCATCCAAATACCACCCAGAAAGATCCACTGTCACCCCCATCATATTTCGCAGCTCAATCCATTCGGACTGAGCCGTTTCATCGACCGGTTGGTATTGAAGCTCATTGAAGACAACGACCGAATCAGCAGCGTCGCCTTGAACCAGTCGTAGGCACGCGAATAGAAAGCACGCGCATAGTAACGATCTAGCCGAGCACAGTTTTTCGACAGGCACTTTAGAGGGCAGCAATCTCATATTCGGAATCATGAACACACCTCAGGTTAAAAGACCAACATCTCATAGCTGATCTTCTTGCCGAAGACAAAACAAAGCACCCTTCTCCCAGGACAGATCCGTCTTCAAAGAATAATTGAAACATTATATAGCTTGATGTAACTGACTGTTTTTGATTGCAATTAACCCCAGAACCTACCACAAATCTCAAATAGACAGTATACCTAATAGCGACACAAAATGAATCAGAACTCTCGTGCCTCTAACCAACTTCGTCTAGCAGTCTATTTGCTCCTTTTCATTTTGGGTCTACAGGCCTCAATAGCAATAGGGGATTCCGATATCGAGATTGCTAGCTTTGAACTGAACCCGCGAGCGTGGGTAGAAACTTTCGCTCCAGGCCAAGTCTTATTCACTCTTCGAAACAATGGCCCCGATGATTGGGTTCAAATCGAAGGCGAAGAGCCAAGATTGCTCCACATTCATGTTTGGATTTCCGATGATGAATCCATGAGTGCCGATGACTTGCTGGTCAAGACTTTTACAGCTCCTCTTGAGATGGCGGCAAATAGCGATCGTAGCTTTGATCTCCCAGGAATTAACCGCGCGGATCTCATCGTGCCGAGTCGGCCAAATCCATTCTTTTGGTACATGACAATCGACACGGAAGGATTCAGCGATCCAAACCAAAGCAACAACGCCTTATTTGCCCCTGAAGCAACGTTGGTAAAAACACCTGAGTTCGAAACTTTTGCGGCATTTTCTGGACCTGAGATCATCACAAAAGGTATCGAAATCATCCCCCAAGACTGTTTCGTTTTCAACGCCTTCTATGGAAACAATTGGCGTATACAGTGTAACGACGGAGATACCGGGTTTACGGCCACGTTCCATCTAGAGGAAGCAGAGCAAATCGATGTTCAAATCACCCATCTTTCCTCAGCGGCCGCGAGTTGCCCTGGCGGGGGCTATTCCCCTGTTAGCATTCGCTTAAACGGCGAAGAATTCGCAACAGATTACGACCCGGCCGAAAATCACGGAGGCTCACACTGGTATGTAACGGACACCTGGACTTTGCCTGGTATCAAGGGAGAAAACAAACTGGATTGGTACGGGGGAGAAACCTGCACCCACTACTGGATTCAACAACTGGTGGTGACTCCTACACCATTGAAAGCATCCGCCAAGTTCATTGCTGAAGGAAATAGTGGGTTGTTAACGATTCTCGGCCCAATTGGGGCAAGCGTTAGAATAGAGACATCGACGGACCTTAGCACTTGGGAAGAATTTAGAATGTTTGAAAACTTTGCGGGATCGCAATCACTACCAATCACAGATCTCCAAGACCGAGATCAGCAGTTCTACCGTGCCGTCGTCGAGCAAGCTAATGATGGGAATTAATCGCGCATTTTCACGAGAGTCAATTCAGGGTGGGAGGCTTCGAAACTTGCCGAAGCGAAGGATGTAAAACTGCCATCCTCTTGCACCTGAAACATTATCCCAGCATCAGTTTCGGCAATCATAGAACCATCAATCTGCGGCTTAAGCTCGTCATCATGAAGAAAATCGCAAGCGGTAGAAGATAAAGCATAGTACCAAACGGCTGGAGGTGGTTCGGCAGCCCTCCCCGTCTTGTCGGTAAGGGCGGCTTCGTTCCTTTGATATTGCTCCATCAATGTTTCAATATCGACGGCAAACAAAGAACTCCCATATTGACGTTGATCGTCAATACGAACCCCTTTTGCCTCAAGCACAGCTCGGGATAGATTCAGGTGGCCTGCAAAAACGACACGCCCCGATTCGAAAGCGTGCAAATTGTAGAGCCTACCAGGGTGAGCGAATTCAAAAAGAATCACTCCACCAGGCGAGAATCCGCGGACAACACACGGAAACAGCGTATCGCTGTTATAGCCAGCGATCACAATCGGTTCCCTGCCCCTACGATTGACTTGCTCTATCCACTGGACCCCAAAGGGAGTGGCAATATGGGACAATCCATGATATCGAGAATCTGAAACCCGAGAGCGCCAGAGTTCGCGGCCAAACCCATTGAAGGCAATGACCGTCCCGGGCAAGAATTCGTCTGACTGGTCTAATTGACCATGGGACAGCCCAATAATAACCTCATCTCTGCCTCGTCCATCCACGTTGACTGGAATCATCGCTCCAATCGAATGCCTAAAACTAACACGAAAGGCCTGGCTCCCCGATGGTTTGAGACCAACAAGCGACCGTGGCTCTCTTCCTTTGTCGGCTACAATCTTAAAAGCAATTTTCTGATTGAAATGCCCCCAAATAAAAACGCCAGCAGCAAGAGTAAGAAGGGCTACCAAGGCTAGTGGTAGGCGAACACGGTCCCACGAGAGTTGACGGGCATACTCTTTTATGAGGGCTTGGCCAAAGACGTTTTCGAGAGCCTCATCCCAGGATTCCAGAAACACAATTTTCAGGCGACGAACCCCTTTCTTCGTGACTCGATGCAGCGTGACCGTATTACCTGACCAACTGACTTGTTCCGAATCGATCTTGAGTCGAGTCATTTGAGGATTCGATAGAATCTCCCTGATCGTGCCCTGATTCGAGCTCGACAGAATTAGCCGGTCTATAGATTCCGTACCACCTGTACTGTAGCCATCAAGGAGAATGTTGAGTTTGGCATCAAGCATTCCGACCGATTGCAAACGACCAGCCTTGGAAGGCCATGTGCTAGCACTCCACAGCGCCAATCGATCCTTGAAGGCGGTCGTTCTTAAACGCTGATCAGCCCCCTGTGCGAAAAGCCCCAGAAGGACCATAAGGATATGAGACTTACTCCGTTCATCGGTCCCTCGTCTCTTAAGATAGGAATCGATTTCTCCACCAGGATTCACATAACTAATTGAAGTTCGATGTGCCAGCGGCGCTTGGGGTAGCAAGCAGGAAAGGTAAGGCCCATTTTGAATCCGGTTGTCGTTGTCTAATCCTTCAATCGGAAGTCGGACCCCTTTTTCCCAGTTTGACTCGGAAGCTGGGGCGATGAGAATCGGTTGTAAGACGGCCTCGCCATCATCTCGAGAATAGACCGCTACAATTCTTGTCTCGGAGGCTTGGGGACTTCCCTTACTCATTCATGAGCCCCCGGAAAGCGAGGCGTTAGGTTATCGTTCAGCCAAGGCATGGAACGCGCCCAATTCCAATCAGATTCCTCTAGGCGCCGTTTTTGTTTCTTAAGAATTCGTAGATAAAAAGACGTCCGAGCAATTAATGCTGGCGTTTGCCCCATTTGATCAAGGCAGTCAAAAAGAGGTTGGGGTAATCCCTTATCGATCAGACTCACGAACGGATCGCGACGTGTTAGCCCCTCAGGTCGTGCCGACTGAATCAACACAGGACTGACAAGCAGGCCAGGGAACCGTATGGGCTGGTCTACCAAGCACCCCTGCCCGGCAAGGATTTGAAAACAATGAATGCTCTTATCCCCTCCAAATTCTGGAGGGAACAGGAACGCGCTGTCAGCGAAAGAGATTTTCTTGAGTTCAAAAGGAGTCCGTTCATCGCCAACAACGATTTGCGGGACGTTAATCCCATCTGATTTGGGCTCCCCTCCTATGAGCCCTAAGACTACCGTTCTTTGAATAAAGACAAGCCAAACACCCTGCGGATGTGCAGGACACGAACCTAGCCTAAGGTAGTCAACATAAGGGAGTTTGTCATATTGGGTAAAGTCCGGCTCCCAGGGATGCCCTGATGAGGCAGCAAAGAGCAACTGACTCTCAAACGCTATTGAGTTCGGGATGAGCAAGGAATGCTCTACGACGGTTTCCATGTCTGATGAAGCCTTACGAGTCGTCGAAACAGTCTTCACAATCTCTTGGCACGGAAGGCAAGTTGGAACGTGTGTCTCGAGCCATTTCTGGAACACCAAAGTAGGCTCAGTTGAGTGAGCCTCAATACGAAATCTAGGCCAGCAGCTTTCAAAGGTTGAAGAAATCTCGATACCTTTAGAGAGCGCACTCTTCGAATCCTCAGCGACTCTACGGAGAATTTCATCAACACTATACGACTTACTGTTCATTACCAGACTTTCAAGTCCAATTGCAATCTACCGATCATAGGCAGGTCGACTCCACCTTAAAGCCCTTGCCGTCGAGGCAGTTCGTCAGGCGCTTCAGTATTGCTTGTTTGCGCTTAAAGGCACTCGTGGTCCCCTGTCCCCCGAGCAATGAGGTAAGATCCTTTAGCTTCGCATCAGCAAAATAGTAGGCAACTGTGATCTTCTGATCCAACGTACTAAGAGCAGCAATGCACTCATAGAGGGCCAGAGCAATCTCCGTGTCCTCTCCGCTATGTGAGGTATGAATACTTTCATCCCCACTGATACCAGACGCAACTGCAGAAGGCACCTCTTCCAGGGCATCATACGAGCTATCACGACAACGATCCTTAAACATTCGCTTCCAGGTTGCTGTATCTGCCAGACGATTAATCTGATGACACACTAAAGTAAACACGTTCTCAGGTAGCCCCTCCTCTTCGTTTTGTCTTAGAACGGTCAAATAGGCCTCTCCTAAAAGGTCGAGATAGTAGTCAGATGCGGCCCTACTACAGGAACGCCGACTTATCTGGAGTCGAGCCGCGCCTATCCAGTAACGCCGATTGCCCGCATCATCAAGAACCCGGCCTAACTCTTCCTCATCGAATTTCCGAAGCATCGATCGTCGCAATTCTGGATATAGTTCCTTGCTACTGTGGAAGCAATATAAGACCTCGAATCTGTCGCACGTGTCAACGATGAAACTCATTGCAGGTATTGCAATGTCGGCATCTAGGTGACCCGACAGCAACTGCCTACCAAAAAATATATTCAGAAAAAGTGAAAAACGCCCCTCTCTAATCCCCTATCTAAGTGAGCAGACGATTGATTGTAAACCAAACCGTCTCTCTAAACAGAAACAGAACAACAAAGAAAACGATGACAGAAAGAAACACATATATGAGGCCTACAAGGCGTCGCGGACTTACCATAGGATTGGCCCTTGCCCTAGGGGCAATCTTCTCATTAGAGGCTGGGGAAATCGCTCATTATGACTTCGCAAGCGACACACTGGACAGCAGCGGAAACGGACTTCATGCATCGGGATTCGGCGTCAGCTTCACAGCTGATCGATTCGGTACACCGGGCGAAGCTGTTGAATTAGACGGGATCGATGACTACATTTCGATTCCGAATTACGACTGGGAGGAGATCAGCTATGAATTCTGGCTCAATGCAGGAAACAATCTCGCTACTATTCTACTCGAGAAAGCGATCGATGATCGAGGGGTCGGGGGAGAGGTCGAGGTAACAGCAGCCATTGGATCCAATGGATTCCCGGGTGCCATTGATGCCCGAACAGGCTACCCATTCAATTCCTACAATCGAATCTACGTCACAGACGAAGTCATCCAGGAAAACACGTACCATCATGTCGTGTTTGCTATCTCGCGAACTGGTACCATGGGATTCTACGTCGATGGCGCGTTAGTCGGAAGCGAAGTCCCCGTAGCGGCTACCAATCGTTTCAATGCGGAAACGCTCATCGGCAGTCTCATCATTCCGAATGCGCCGTTTCTCCAAGCCATGATCGATGAATTCGTGATTCACGATGTCAAGTTGAGTCCCGAAGAAATCTTGACTCGATTCTTAGTGGGAAGTGTCCCCCCAGATAGTGATGGAGATGGAGTAAGGGACGACGAGGACGTATGCCCAGACTCGGATACGAGCCGTACGGTAGTGATTGATGGGTGTGACTCGGGAGTGCCGAACCTTCTGA
Organism: uncultured Verrucomicrobiota bacterium; assembly: GCA_913061285.1. Classification (GTDB taxonomy): domain Bacteria; phylum Verrucomicrobiota; class Verrucomicrobiia; order Limisphaerales; family AAA164-E04; genus UBA2970. Next base: position 29,391 of record CAJXVR010000041.1, read on the forward strand.
ACGTCGATGATCAAGGATGTTCGATTTCAGATCTCTTGGCGAACTGCGCTGACGCCAGAAACCATGGCCAATACGTCCGATGCGTCGCGGGGGTTCTAAGAGAACTCGTTAATGAAGGACTGATCTGTAGTAGCCAGCGTCGATTGATTCAGCGCTGCGCTGCAAGAGCCGACTTGCCTTGACTTATCACAAGGAGAGACCCAGTTCAGGGTCTCTCCTTTTCACTTAGATGCTGGCGCTCACATCTCGTCCGCGCAATATTGATTTGCTGAGAGAAATCTCAGTATTTCGTCCTCAATAGTGAGGAAATAAACAGGCAATGCGATGAGGAAGCTAGCGGCTGCGACCGTCTGCGATGACGGTCGCTAGTTGTTTTTTCAATCGCTTGGCAATCGCTGGATGCTCGGCCAAGACATTGGTTTTTTCTGCTGGATCTGAAGCGAGATCGAAGAGTTGGTATTGCGGCACAGCAGTATTGGCAAGCTGCCGTTCAACAACAACATTGCGAGCTCGCTTGGAATCATGGCGCTGAAGCTTCCAATCGCCCACTCTAAGACCGTAGTTTCCGCCACGCCCATTGTCTTGCTGCACGAGATGATCACGCCCCTTGGCGCCCGCTTTACCCAACAAGGCATCGATCACATCAATGCTATCAAGGCAGGCGTCTCGCGGTAGTGCCACACCGGTCAACGCTGAAAGACTGGCCGCGAAATCGATGGTACAGACGAGCGCGTCGGAAACGCCTGGCTGAACCCGACCTTTCCAGCGAGTGATGAACGGAGTCCGAGTTCCCCCCTCAAGCACGCTGTACTTTCCACCACTGAAAATTCCTCCGGAACGATGCTTTCCTATCTTCTCAATGGCGTCATCTTTGTAACCATCATCCAGCACGGGCCCATTGTCAGAACAGAAAACAACGAGCGTCTTCTCAGCGAGATTCAATCGATCCAAGGTCTTCATGAGTTCCCCAACGCACCAATCAAGCTGAATAATCGAATCCGCCCGGAATCCAAGTTTAGTCTTCCCTTGAAAACGCTCGTGAGGAATCCGAGGCACATGCAAATCATGTGACGAGAAGAAAAGGAAAAAGGGATCATCTTGATGCGCCTCAATCCATTTCGCTGATCGGTTCACCCATTCATCAGCAAGATCTTCATCACGAAAACGAGCAGCATGCCCGCCAGTATAGAACCCGATCCGACTGATACCATTGTGAATTGTCGAGTTATGCCCATGCGACCAATCCATTTTGAGCGTCGAACGATGACTGATGCCCGTAGGATGATCATCACTGGGTTTCTTTCGTCCAACCCAAAGCGGGTCGGAAGGATCGAGATTCAGGACTCGATGATTCTCAACGTAAACCTGAGGCACTCGATCATTTGTCGTCGGGAGCAGAAAATTGTAATCAAAACCAATTTCCTGAGGTCCAGGTTTCAAGGCACCATTCCAATCCGGTCCCGACGGACCGCCTAAGCCCAAATGCCACTTTCCGATAACGGCCGTTTCGTAGCCCGCTTTTTTCAGGAGTGAAGGGAGAGTGACGACGCCCGGTTGAATGATGGCAGGACTGTTCGGAGGGGCGATCCCTGTCCCTGGGCTTCGAAACGCGTAGGTCCCAGTGAGAAAGGAATACCGCGTCGGCGTGCAGGTGGAGGCCGAGCAATACCCGCTGGTAAAGCGAATGCCTTCCGCAGCGAGACGATCAATATTTGGCGTCTCAAACTCGGTTGCGCCATAGCAGGACAAGTCCCCATAGCCCATGTCATCAGCCATGATGACAATCACATTCGGTTTCTCCACCGCATTAAGAAGGTGGGCACAGATCAATAAACTGCTTAGTAAGAATAGATTACGGATTGATTGCATGATTTAAAAAAAGCTAGCAGAAATACCAAGGGACGACCGCTGAGAAACGATAAAGGTAGTAATCACGGGGAACACCGCCATCCCTAGCCATTCAACGTTCCCGGCTTGTCCCCAAATAAAGGTTTGAGAGAGCGCACCTTGGTAATGAGCAATTGCCCCCCTTGATTCTGGCCATCGCCAACGAGCGTGATGGGTGCCCCACAATGATAAGCCAGATTAAAGTGATGAAAATCTCTGAACGAGACCTCAAGGCGGACTGACGCTTGCCCTTGAACATCCACGTAAAAGACCTTCGCCTCGTTGAGATCATCCGACAGACGCAAGCGCCCTTGAACCGTAATCTGCCCTTTTGCCTGTTTAATCCAGCTCACAAAGGGCTGTTCTTGATACGCTTCAAAGGGTGATCCGTCCAAACCAGGAAGCGGCGACGCTACGCCGGCAAAGGAATCGGTCGAGACGCCAAAGTTCTTCAAAAGAGCGAGATGAAGACGTCCCAGTTCTTGGTTCTTCGAATACCTGAGGTAGCGACCGGTCTTTAACATCCCCCCACCCTGTCCTGCTAGGATCATGGGAATTCGGGTCACGGTGTGATTGTCACTGTGGCCCATCCCTGATCCAAAGAGAACCACACTATGATCCAACAGTGTCCCATGGTGATCCCTGAAAGATTTCATCTTGTTTAAGAGATAGTCAAACTTCTCCATGTGCCAGAGACTGATCTTTAACAGGCCGTCAATGTTCTCACGGCTAAAGTTTCGAAAGAAGTGAGAGAGATAGTGATGCTGTTCTTTGACACCAAGGAAATCAAAAATCATCCGGCTATTGCTGTTCCCTAGCATGTAGGAAACGCAGCGCGTTGAATCCGTCCACAACCCAAGTGCAATTAGATCTAACATCGATTCGACCTGCTCATTCAAATTCAAGGCCCGAGGCGGCCGTTGCGAGTCAGAAACATCGACTGCAGGCATTGGCGACGCACGCAAATTATCGAGCCGTTTTTCCGTCTCCCTTACGACCGTCAGATATTCATCCAAGGTCTGCTGATCTTCTCGCCCAGCCTTGCGGGAAAGCGAACGCGCATCATCACGAACCCGATCAAGCAAACTCGTCATCTTTTCACGTTTCTGTGGGTGACTCATGGGATTCCGAAACAAGCGATCGAACACGAGTTGCGGATCGCTTTCACGGGGAATGGGCTGTCCATGCTGATCATACGAAATGTAGCTACAACCGATTTGGTTCGTGAACAAGCCTTCCGTCGTTAGTTCTAACGAACGATGAGGCGTTTCCCGCCCAATTCGATCGGCAATCAATTGGTCGATGGATGCCGATTGATCATTTTCATGGTGCCCTGAAAGAAAGCGTCGCGTCGAACTCGCATGAGAGGAGAATCCGAAATCCCCCATATTGTCGAGAATCAGTAAATCCTTCTTGTGTTTCGAGAAGGGCTTCATCAGTGGGGACATGCGGAAATCGTTCTCCATCCCTCCGTTGATATTCCATGACGGAGGATGAACCCCGTTAGGTTTGAAAAGAGTCATGAATCGAAGAGGCGGTTTCGATGACGCGCTCGGCTTGGCCGATACCTCCATCAAATTTAGGAATGGCAAGGGCAAAATCGCCCCAGCCGCACCGCGTAGGAACTGTCTCTTATACACATCTGACGCTGCCGACGAGCGATCTAGTGTAGAT
>CAJXVR010000042.1 GCA_913061285.1 uncultured Verrucomicrobiota bacterium
TCTACACTAGATCGCTCGTCGGCAGCGTCAGATGTGTATAAGAGACAGCTAAGAACTGAGCGTATCCCGTCTCTTTCGATGGGACTACTAGGTCAGGGCTGGTGTCGTTGGACAAGAATCCCACGAAGATATTCTGGAAAACAAGGAGACCACGAACGGTGCGGCCAATGGCTGTTTCCGATCGAGTAAATGACAAAGCTCCCGTCGACAATCGGAGTCAGTATCCAACCAAGTTAACTGTTAGAGGGTAGTTCTAAGTCTCCACAACAGATCTCGCCACTTGTCGCACCGACAAATCCATCCTCAGGTTTGGGCACCAGAAAACGTTCCACGATACTCACCAGTCTTTCATTGCAGCAGACGTAGGGCGGCAGCGATCGGCGGCGATAGCTCAAGACATCCCGCTGGGTTCTCAGACGATTGTTCGTTAACAACAAGAACGGCACATCTCAGTCTAGGGCATCGTTAAGAGTGTAATCTCTCCAAAAATAAGCTCGCCCCCGCGTTAAATGACACCACCCATATCGCTCAAGTAATCGTGTCGCTGGTTTATATCACCCCGTGGTTGATTGGAATTCGCCAATTCGATCTCGGCCCGCTTCACTCAATAAAGTAAATTTCGCTGAACGGGTTTCAATCGGTATTCACGATTCGCAAATTCTGTTATTTCTTTCTCAACTTGGTCCTTTCTGGGCATCGTCAATTGTTTCTTTTAGACCAATCCGTTCCAAAGTTTCAGCAACATTCCACTTTCTGCAACGTCTTCTTACTTCTCGCCATAAGTAACCCAGACCACCTGCCCTCAAACCTTTAGCTTTGATCAGGAAAAGCCCAAGGACCGAAGCGCCACCGGAAAGGTGAGAAACAATCCACATAACGATGACTAATTTGACGTCACGCCACCCTTGAGGTCGGGCAATGAGTTAGCTAGCTTCAAAGAATGAGGGCCACCTCGTATTCGCCCTCTGTTGTTCATGACTCGAGAAAATAAAATAATGAAAACAATCACAAACCCTCTGACCCGCCTATCCAGATCGCTCGGTCTCCTTGCGATCGGCCTGGCTCTTGTCAGCACCATGCATGCGGCCGACCCGGTCGCCTTCTCCGACACGGCCGTCGTTGAACCCACGGTCGTCGATTTCGGTGAACTTACCGACGACGCGACCTATGTATTCTTCTTTCGAGCGACGAAAGCAGGCGCCTCCACAGCGGTGGCCGGTAATGCCAGCTGGGGACTCAAATTCGAACAATGGCCAGACACGATGACCTTTGGGACCACCGAATTCGGCGTAGCGGACAATCAATTCGAACCGGATGGAACGGGAGAACCGACCACGCTCTTCGATGAAGATGTTCATGTCGCCTTTGTCAACGACGTCACGAATGGCGAAGTTCGTCTCTTCGTGAACGGAGTTCTCTCAGGTTTTCTAGAAGGCAACTTCGAGCTCTCCGGCGAGGGCAAGGTCATGGCCGCCCGAATTGAACAAGATACCGATCCTATGGGAGACGGCAGCATCATGTATTCGTGGGCCACTTACGATAGTGTTCTGACTGACAGCGAAATTGCGGATCTCGCGGCTTCCGCTGAACCCACCGAGGCTCCTCCGACAGAGCCCAGTGAACCGGTCAACACATTGGACATGGTCGCTTCCTCGATCTACTCCCCCATCACTCCTGCCGTCGTCGATTTCGGTGAGCTTTCAGGGGATTTCTCTCTCGAATTCTTCTTCAATGCGGCCAAAGGAGGCGCATCCACTGCCTTCGCAGGAAACGATGCTGTCGGCCTCAAACTGGATCAGTGGAATGAACAAGGTGTCTTTGGACTCACTCAGTTCGGCATCGCCGACAGCGTCTTTGAACCTGTGAGCGAAGGAAGCACGGCATCGGTGTTTGACGAGGATGTCCACGTCGTCATTGTCAACGATCTAACCAACGCAGAAACACGCCTTTTTGTTAATGGCGCCTACGCTGGCGTCTTAGCCAGCAATTTCGAACTCGCCGGGGAGGGCAAAGTTATGGCCGCCCGAATTGAACAAGATACCGATCCCATGGGCGAGGGCAGCATCCTCTACTCTTGGGCCACCTACAACGGAGCCCTTCCCGAAGACATGATCGCGGAACTTGCTTCCTCCGCAACGCCCTTCGATCCCTCCGGACCATTCACAGAACCCACAATTGTCGATCTTGGCGTGATTGAAGGCGATGCTTCTTACGAATTCTTCTTCAACGCCGTTAAGGATGGCGCTTCAACCGCCGTCGCAGGCAACGCTGCTTGGGGACTCAAGTTTGATCAGTGGAACGAGCAGGGCGTCTTTGGACTGACAGAGTTTGGCGTCATCGACCATATCTTCGAGCTTGAAGGCGATGGCAGCCCGGACGCCACGTTCGAAGAAGATGTCCACGCCGTTTTCGTGAACGATGTGACGAACGGCGAGGTTCGGCTCTACGTGAATGGTGAATACGTCGGTTTCATTCTGACCAGTTTCGAACTCTCGGGCCCCACCAAGTTAATGGCCGCCCGCATCGATGTGAATACGGATCCCATGGCTGAAGGAAGCATCCTCTACTCCTGGGCCGCCCATCCGTCCGTCCTCACGCCAGAGGAAATCGCCTCTCTCGCCGCTGCCGCCGAGCCAAGAGAACCCGCCGAGCCGATGGAACCCTCAGAACCTACCGAACCTGAAACGCCGGCCCCTGAGCTTCCGGATGGTGCACTGGGAGCCCCCACGGTGGTCGACTTCGGAGACAACCCGGGTAGTACCACCTACGAGTTTTCCTTTAGAGCCGTTAAAGCAGGTGCCTCAACTGCGATCGCAGGGAATGATAGCTGGGGGCTCAAACTCGATCAGTGGAACGAGCAAGGGGTCTTCGGAATTACGCAGTTCGGAGTTGTTGACAGCATCTTCGAAGAAGAGGGACCTGGAAGCATCGCCTCCGTCTTCGACGAGGACGTCCATGTTGTCTTTGTCAACGACGTCACGGCCGGTCAAGTCCGACTGTATGTTGCCGGCCTCTACGCCGGTTTCATTGAGACCAACTTCGAGCTTTCTGGCGAAGGAAAAGTCATGGCAGCCCGCATCGAGCAGGACACGGATCCAATGGGTGAAGGCAGCATCATGTATAAGTGGAATGTCTACGAAGGGGTCGTCTCGGACGCAGGAATCGCGGCACTCGCCCTTGGCGTCACAACGCCTACCTTGCCCCCAATTCCAGGCCAACAAGCAGGCAGCATTAGTGGTATCAGCAGAGCGGCCGACGGCACGATTACGATCGAGTTTACCGGATCGCTCGAATCGAGCACTTCACTCGACGGAACCTTCTCACCCGTGAATGGAGCAACCTCTCCATTCACAGTCGATCCGTCCGAGGCATCACAATTCTATATCGCCAAATAGACAAAGATTACACATTAGTTGCAACCCAGTGACGGCCATTCGTCACTGGGTTTTTTCTTTCCCTATGGTACCTAATCGCAAATCAATCAAAGGAACGATCCTTCAAAGAAAAGCGATTCGTTTGGACCCGTATTGGCCGCTATGATAGGAGTAGGTTTCAAACCAGCAGACAAGAACATCGGGGACCAAAGATTGCAAAGGTAGGAGGACAACCGACACATTGACGTTACCGATCGATCATTAAGAAATATGAACCCAAAAGACGCACGATCTGTTGAGGCATTGACGCGATTGGTAGCCAACGCTACACGCACAAAGTACTTGTTTTTCTGGGGTCATCGCCCGCGAGTTCCCGATCGCATCGATCACAGTTGTTTCAGCAATTGGTTTCCGGCAAAATTCACCGTTGACGGGGTCGCGTATCCAACGACCGAGCATTTCATGATGGCTGAAAAGGCCCGTCTATTCGGTGACACAGTCATTTGTGACAAGATAGTCTCAGCCGAAAACCCAGGGGCCGCAAAAAGCCTGGGCCGGAGAGTGGCCAACTTCGACGAAACAACCTGGGTGGAGAAGAGGTTTGAAATCGTCGCACGAGGAAACGAGGCGAAGTTTTCCCAGAATGAACCCTTGAAAGACTTTTTAATCGCGTCAGGGTCCAAGGTGCTCGTCGAAGCAAGCCCCACCGATAGGATTTGGGGGATAGGAATGGCGGCGAATGATGATCGGGCAAAGAGACCTAGTAAATGGAATGGACTCAATCTCTTGGGATTCGCATTAATGGAGGTTCGAGAGCGCTTCCATATCCCAAAAACAAAAGAGCCCCCTCAAGAATGACGGCCATCCACCCCATCGCAATCAATTGCAGCCGAGCCCAACGTGAGCAAAACAGAGTGTAGGATGAAATCATTCACACTGCACAATCCTCATTGCAGTTTCTGCCGAGGAAAGGATACTTCCCCGGACCTTGGCAGGCTGAGTGAATTTTGGCGATTTCTTTTGGGGATGCTTTCACTCTTTCCAATGATCGAGATTGGATATCGTTGCAACGCTCGCCACAAGCGTTTTCTAGCGTCGCCTCTACACGCTTAGGAAATGCTTCCGGCGACTCCGATCCCACCATTCAGTACATCGGAGAGTGCTCAAAATCGATTGTCTGACCCCTCTCTAGCTTAGCTTGCCACTCCTCAAGTTGATCCTGACCCGATTTCCAAATGGATTCACATGCAGTGAAGAATGCCATCGCGACTGCCTTATCACCTTTATCAATAAATCGTCTTACCAAACTCAAGTCAGGCTCATTCGACATCTCACTGACAGATGGCGGTAAATCAATAGATTTCATTAATAAGTGTTTCGCTTCATCATATTCGCCCCGATCAAATTTCAGCACTCCCATGACAGTATGGCCATGATAATGATTTCGTTGATAACCGAAGGACCCAGCTCCCTCTTGAAGCAACATCGATCTCGCATATCGCTCGGCCTCAGAAAACCGACCACTTGCAAGGGCTACTTGACAGAGCGAGGGCAAAAGCATTCCCTTCCCGTGCTCCACAGAAAGTCGATACGTCTGCTGGAAGAAATCAAGTGCTTCCGCGGCGCTCCTAGCCCTCTGTTCACTGCCTGGATCTGCCTTTTTCATTGCTCTTAATCTCAGGCGACCAAGATTATTCGGCCAACGAGGTTCATCGGGTTGCGCCTGGTAACCCCGTTGGAACAACGCTTCCGCTATCTCCAAATCACTCTCGCGAAGGAACAATCCGGCATACTCCATGATCGCAAGATCCGAAGGATTTCGATCGATATGGGCCAGCCACAACTCTTTTCCGCGCTTGAAGAATTCAGGATGTTGCTCTCGGTCAAAGAAGGCATAACTTGATCTGTGCAGTCCGCATCGGGGCGAGTGTTCGATAAGCCAGATCGCATGTTCCATCCGCCTCTCAAACGCACCAGCAATCTCTCGATACCTCCCATAATAGCCGTACAATTGCAATCTTGCGCTCTCATCATCAGACTTCTTAGCTAAACCCTGCTCCAAGAGCTCCGCCTGCGCTGAATTCATCTCCGCCCCGTAGCGTTCAATATCGCTGAATCTCTGCCCCCAAACATCGAGACAGGACCAGCAACCCACCAATCCTAGAATTAGTCGGCCAATCTGATGGCCTCGCCCTAAGACGAAATCCTTCATGCGACTCAACAAATCGTTTCTTCGATTATTCATCTACATCCCCTCAAAATTCGGCACCAAGCCTTGCTCGACAGACTCCAGCCATTCGCCCTTGCGATCCTGCCGCATAGTTAGATAAGGCGTCAGCTTCTCAATGAATTCCCGAACACTGTCTAATTCTCGCAGCCCAACAAGGCGCCGGGCCAATCGGTAGTCAGGATTCGACAGACGAACGAACTTCTTATCGCGAAGCGTGACGGACTCCAAGAGATGTGCTTTTGCGGTATCGAGATCGTTCTCATCCAAAGCGACTAATCCAAAGATGGTATGACCGCAGTGGATCAGCCGTTCTTGATAAAAGGGTCCTTCACCGGGTTTCACCATCAACGTTGCATACTGTAGAGCTCGTTCTCGATCTCCGGCGAGATACGCGACACGGCCCAACTTCTCAAGCACGAATCGCCCTTTTCGTTCTGGAAGGAGCCGATAGGCTCGCTCAAGGAATTCAAGTTCCAACAAGGTCTCCTGCTGTCTCGCCTTTAACGACTGTGATGATCGCCTGAGACTGTAACAGCGCGCAAGACGCTGTGCCCACTCTCCGTTTTCGGGATCTTGTTTTTCACCTTCCTTCAAGAGATCAATGGATAGCTCTCTATCCCCGAAAAGCAGCATTTCGGCAGCATTCGCTCTAATGAGCAAATTATTTGGGGACGTCTCAAGATGCTCGAGCCACAGCTCCTTAGCCTGAACGTAGGCCGGTAGATGGTGGCTGGGAAACAATCGAACTGCAGAGTCTCGCAAAATCGCGGATTCAGGACGATTTGCAATAAACCAAAATATATGTCGCCCAAGAGCCGCCTTTGCCGTCTTATCTCGCCAGCCCTGACTGCCGTAATACCCAATCAAGCGAGCTCGCCCTTCCTCACTCAGCGTTCCCTTAGCCGCACGTTCTTCGAACTTTTTGACAAGGTCGGCAGATAACTTCCTTCCAGTCCGAACAAGGTCTCGTTGCTTCCTCGCGGGAGCATCGTATTCACGTCCTGAAGCAGCAAGACGCTGAATACGATCCAATGGTTCCCGGTCACTATAGGACCGTTCCAACAATTGGTCTCGCCTCCACCACGTAATCACCATGATCACCACGAAAGGCAATATTCTAATCAGCAATCCCGCAATAGTTTGTTTCTTAGTCATCTTGACTCCTCTCCCATCGCTTCATCGACCTCAGGGGCTTTTGGGAGACTCTTTCTTCGTTTGAGTTTTTCCGGCCTTAGATCCCTTTTTCTTCTTCGCCTGTTCAAGATACCGTTCATCTTTCTCAATCAGTCGATAAATCTCCTTGAGCGTTCGCTTACTAATCGTAATGCCACTCAAGTCAACGCCGTCTTCGTTCTTCGTTTTCGCCGCAGCGTCCGTCTGACTACTCTGCTCCTCCTCAAAACGACTCAGTATCTCATGCGCCACCGAGAGATCGTCACGTAGATTCACGAGTTCCGATTGCACCTGCTCAACCGAAGCGTCCGATGCTAGCCTCGTCATCGCCTTAGGAAACTCTTCAACCATGGCGCTCCGAATTCCTTCCAAGGTCGCTCCCAAATCTACCAATACGGAGGCTGTCTCTGAGGCAACACCAGTACTCGCCCCAGTCACCACCTCTTTCGCCTTCTGCTTCACAAGCGCGTCGGCGATCCGATTCAGATCTCCTGACACTGGTTTCAAATCGACGATCGGCTTCGAGCTCAAGGCATCAAAACGCCCTTCTAGCGTTTGCCGAATATCCTGTAGGCCCTCGCTGAATCCCGTCAGTTGAGCCACGACTCGACCCACCGGATCCGACGGGTCGCCCTGTCCCATCACTTGGTTGCGTCGGAAAACTTTCTTAATCTCTTCCCATCGTGCCGCTTCTTCCTCCGTTAGCTCGCCAATGAGCTCCCTAAACTTCAAGAGATTGGCTTCAGCACCGGTCGTAAGCGTCTGCGACTCCCCTTTGTAGTGATCCATGATCAGAGCCTGCACCTCAGCGTCGTTCATGATCGGCAGTGTCTTCTCCGTCAAACGATTCATGTTTCGATACGATCCCTGCAGCTTGAAGGCGGGCTCCGTTCGGTAAGCATCGTTTTGCCCGGCTGAATGGATGTACTCCTGATTCACTCGCATGATCACATCCCGAATCGTTACCAACTTGCCCAACACATTCAGGATTTCATTCACCTCTTCCACCGAATACTCACCCTCAAACTCGAGCCCATCTCGCGCCTTGGTTTCGGCAATTCGAATGAAGGTGTGAATATCAGCGCGACTCTTCTGGGTTAAAGCAGCCAGCACCGGATTTGATGTCAATGCGTTCTCCAGATACGAGGCCTTAAAGGCTGCCTCATTCGATCCGACAATATCACCCAAATTATAAGTATCCGCCCGATTTGCGAGCATGTCCGGAATTCTAAACTTCTCTCCGCTTTCCGTGTAAGGATTGCCAGCCATGACGACAGCCACCTTCCGACCCCGCAGATCATAGGTCTTTGCTTTCCCTTCCCAAACGCCCTCAATCCGACGTTGCCCGTCACACAATGAAATGAACTTCTGAAGGAACTCAGGATTACAGTGCTGGATATCATCCAAGTAGATCATGATATTATCGCCGAGCTCCAAGGCAAAATTCAACTTCCGCACTTCATCTCGGGCTGCCGCGTTGACAGCCCCCGCCGGATCGAGCGATGTGACATCATGCCCCAATGCAGGGCCATTGATTTTCACAAAGGTCACTCCCAAGCGATTAGCGACATACTCCATCAAAGTTGTCTTTCCGTATCCTGGAGGACTCACGAGCAAGAGCAGCCCCATCAAATCCGTACGTTTCGAATCGCCCGCACTCCCAATCTGTTTTGCCAAATTGTCACCAATCAACGGAAGGAAGACCTTGTCGATCAGCTGATTCCGCACAAACGATGTGAGCACACGAGGTTTGAATTCGTCCAATCGCATCTCTTCTCGAGCCGTCTCAATCAGGCGTTGCTTACAAGCATGAAATCTTTCGAACAGAAGCACCTCGCCCTTTTGAAACCTCTTGAGACGACCAACAAATTCCAAGTAGTCCAGTTCGTATCGACCTTCGCGAATTCTCTTATGCGACCCCTTTAAACCGTCGAGTGATGCTGTCACCCGCTCCTTAGCGATTTGACGCGGGTTGACTTTACCATCAAAGAACGTCATCGCGACCTCATCGATGAATCGAACTTGCCCCACCTTCTCACGAAACATCACAAAACCTCGCACCCAATCCCGAATCAGTTGAAACTCACGTAAGGAATCCACCTCTAATGCTTTTCTTGCCTCTTGAAAGGGCCGCTCAAAATGTTCTTTCGCCAAGTGTTGTTCGAATTCCTTCGCAATTTCAGCCCCTTCTTGACTCACGACGAAAGGACCGTTCGAACACAATTGAAAATAGAGGTACAGAGCCGCCTCCTCGACACTGTCCGACTCGAAGAGATCCAAGTCCTCGTAGAACCCGGCCAACTCCTGTTCCAAGCGCCCCACATATTCCCTCCGAAGCTCGTCCCCTGGAAACGCCCGATTCTTCTGACCTAGCCCTTTTAATTGTGCCTCCCAGAGCTCACGACGCGACTGATCCGATTGAACGGACCAATAAAGCCACGCACAGGCTCGCGCCGAAGGCTGAAAGCGACCCAAACCAAGATCGCGCTGCCGATGGGCCAAGGCGTTCAGGATCTGTCCAGCATCGATATCATGAACCCCTTTCTGATAGGCCTCCGCATAACGAGGGGCCATAAACGCCTGAACCTGAGCCAATCGCTCGTCCTCTGAAGACTCCAAAAAGTTCGAAAGGCCGCTCCCATGACTCAGCTCATCAAGAATCAAGAACGCCAAGTATTCCGCCCGATAAACCCGTTCATTCTCCGCTACACATTCCTGACTCCACACCGACTCTGTAGCCAATAATTCCGCTTCCTTGATTGGCTGAAAGTAACGCGACCCGGTGAGGTGCAGCTGCATATGTCCCTCACGATGAATCATCGTGAGATCCAAAGGCTGGATATTCACTGTAAACTGGTGCGCTCCAAACTTGATGACGTTCTTGCCATCGACAAAAAGATCATTCCGATCGCGAAGCTGTCGGACAGCGTCTTCCCGAACGGTCTTTAACTGGCCGGCAAGTTCCTCGGCCCCGACAGATTCATCGAGCTCGCGAAGTTGCTCCGTCACATCACGAACCTTCTCGATCAACAAATCAGAAGCCATGTAGCCATGAATCTCTTCCAAAGTGCTCATCCCCTCGAGCCGGCTCTTAATCACTTTTAAGATTCGTTCCGCCGAGGTCATCAAGGCGCCAGCCTTCTTGCTCCTAGCCTCGACTAGCTGAAGTTTCCTCGACTCGAAAGCCTCATAGATCTCAGTCCGCTTTTCAGCCAAAGGAACGGTGAATTCATCGAAGTCGGAAAAACGCCCCTCCAATTCCTCTATTTGAACACTCAGTTTATTGAGAAACTCATCGCAGCGATCAGGCGAGTCACTGATATCAAGGTAGTTGATCACTGACTGTGAAAGCAGCTTGATCTGAGCGTTAAACTGAGCCGCCCCTTCGGAAGCTCCAAGGGTTCGGATACGGACTTTAAGAGCGGACTTGACCTGGTTTAACGAGGAGTAAATCCCACTGATCTGATCAATCACACGAGTCGTTTCCGTCGCGTCATCGATCCGAAGGTTACTCACGATTTCAATGAGCATTTCCAGATCGGCACCCACCTGTTCCACTGATTCCTGAAGCGTCTTAGCCTCGGCTACCTTGATAGTCTCAGGCACGTCCGCTAGTTGCTGTTCAATCCGCTTACGATAGGGATCAAGCGATTCTGGTTTCAGAAGATACTCAACGCATGCGCCGGACAACACCTCTGTCTTGTCTGCCACTCGGGTCTCTAGGGCCCCCAGAGCTTCCTGATCCATATAGCGAAGCTCCCGTGCTGTTAGAATCTCGCCACGCAATGTCCGCAATGCCGCCAAGTGAGCCACGAATTCATCAATATTCGCCAGCGGACTCTTGCCAATCTCCTGCAATTGCCTCGAGGTTTGCATGTCCAATTCAGCCAAAGCGAGCTCTGACTCCTTGCGCAAACGTCGAACCTTCTCAAATTCATCAATCCCTCGACTCGCTGTCTCTCGGATCACATCCAGAGACTCTCTAAGATTGAAGGCTTCTGTCTGATCAATCCAAAAATAGGCATCTGCAATATCGCCCGTTGCTCTCACGACATCCACGTACAGCCCCGAATAAATATCATCCTTACGAACAAGATTTAGAATATCGTGGCATTCAGCCATACAGCGGACCACATCGCGATTGCCAATCTTGTAGAGAAACGATTCCTTATTAGCCTGCTTCTCATGCTCTGGAGCGACATACGGCGTTTGCCAGATTTGGATCGTGTGATGGCGTTGTGCCTCCTCTTCACATTTGAAGTAAGCCAACTCTCCATTATCAAACATTGAGAAACCATTGCAAAGAATGGGATTCTCCACAGCTTGATTTATCAAATTGTATGACATCATCACATAGTCCCCAGACATGCGATTGTAGAATACATAGAGGTAGTCTTCGCCATTGTTGGAAGCTACCAGTCGCTCGAAAAGCATCTCCGTTCGATTAGTATCAAATCGCTTTAGCAAGCCCGTTTGAAGATAATAACCGTCGGAAAAGATGATCCCCTGATCCTCCGGCAGACGGACACAGGAGTGCTCAAGTGAGTCGATCTTCTCGAGTGTTTTCAACTTATCATTGAACACAAAAAATCGAAACCGTTTCTCCTGGAAAGGTCGAATCTTCAAGAGGGTGAGACACCCAATATCAGCATAGAATATTTCCGCATCATCCAAAGTTTGGTCTGGATGATCCACGGCTTCAGAGTAAATTCCCTTCCCGCTTTCGGTGTTGTCTTCCACCTTCGCAGTGAACATTCCATCGGCACACGAAACGAAGAGACGATCCTGGATTGAGATATGTGGATGCACGCCATCTCGGTGGAGATCCCGATGAGTTCGTTGCCAATCACATTCGTATTGTTTCGGAAACGAGAACTCATGATCACTACGATTATCGACGTAGACCAAGGCTCCATCTTTCACCAACCACTTGAAGGTTTTGACATCTGAAACGAGTTTCCCAACTCGAAAAACCATGAACAAGAACGGACCGACGAACGAGAATTTTACGAATTTCGTATTCTTATAGTATTTGTAAAGACTCTTGAAATCATCCTCAAATGTCGCCTCCAACAAGAATTCGGCCTCGGCCGCATGAAAACCCTCGTCACGATACTCATAGATTGCAAATACATCAGAGACGCAGATCTCAGACTTCAGCCCAAAATGCACATTGTAACCAAAGAGAAAACGATTCCCTCCCACAGGCACCATATCACGAGGAACACAGTTGTGTTCCGTTGTGATCCGTTCTGCCCTAAGCAAGGCTGTCGGGACAGAGCCAAACACCTCACGACGCAGTTGATTCAACTGCCCTAGGCGCCTTTCTAGTTCTGCTCCCTGAGTTTCCAGCCGGGACCGGATAATCTCATAGCTTCCTCCCTCAAGTCCCTGATCCTGGCTGGGATCATTGGTTTCGACGGGAGATTCTATCTCCTGATCAGACATCACCGTTGCTTTCTTGCGTTGTTCAAGCCGCTACGCCTTGGACACTGGACTTTGCGGCCCAAGAACATCAGCGGCGAGCGTCTTGCCAAGGTCCGTGTTCTCTACCAATTGCAGTGCCCGTTGCATGGTGGATTTCGCACTGCCGTCTTTCGTTTCCTGAATCATCTTCAATAAGAGTGCCGAGATGGAAGTATTCTTCAAATCCTCACTCGACATCCCAAACTGCTGAACCCAGTTCTTGAACTGCGACTTGAAATACTCCGGATCTCCATTGAAGAAGGTTTCCTTCACGTCTGACAAGACTCGGCTATTCTCAGTCGTCCGATCTATCGCCTTTCCCTGAGTGATGGAAGAAACGATCTTATCGAAGAATGTCACGTCACCACCCACAATATCGATGCGGGCACTCTCCAAGGCAGCACCAACCACCTTAGCCTGTTCCTCGGCAATTCCTTGCTGAACTTGAATGGAAGCCAATTCAATTTCTTTGTCCTTATTTAAGCGCAGCTTAAACTCCTCGTGCTCTCGACCGACGCCGTCGAACTCTTTCATCGCTTCAGCCTTTTCAGTGATCCCCTTGGCCTCGGCAGCAAACTTCAATTGCATCACGTTGGCCTCGGCTTCACCCTGTTCTTGAATGGCTGCTGCCCGGGCCTGAGTGACCGACACATCTGCCATGCCTACGGCAGCCTCATTTGCAGTCTTCGCCGCCGCCCGGAGCTTCACAGCATTGGACTCCTTCTCTGCTGCTTTCTCCTCGGCATCGGCCAGAATAACGACTTCTTCTGCTTTGAGATCGCTTGCTTCTCGAGCAGCTTGTGCAGCCACGAGTTGCTGATATTTCTCCTCCTCTGCCTTGAGTTCGGCTGCCTTCTTGGCGGCCTCAGCAGCCTTGATATCTCTCACCAATGCCTCTTCAGCGGTCATCTCGGCGCGAGTGACTACCACCTTCTTTTCTCGATCTGCCGAGGCGAACGCTTCAACATCCTTCATCCGTTCTTGCTCAGCAACCACAGTCTTCTCTAGCTCAACCCGCTCGCGAATGACTTCTTGGATATTCTTCTTTTCGGTCTCAACGGTTTTTTCTTTTTCAATCTGAGCCAAGGTCACTAGGCGCTCACGTTCGGTCGCTTCCAAGAGCCGGTCCTTCTCCAAACGCTCCGTTTCAATGGCTTCCGTCCGTTCTTTGTTCTTCTGAGCGACGATGATCTGTCGGTTCTTGTTCTCTTCGGAAATCCCGATCTCTTGATCAGAGGCAATTCGAGCCTGTTCGGCTTTCAAGCGCTCCTCCTCGGATACCTTCAACGCCTCAGCTTCCTCTCGAGCTTTGATATTGGCGATCTCCCGTTTTTGTCGTTCCTCCGTTTCGGCAAGCTGCCGCTCCATCTCCAGAATAGCTTCCCGGGCTTCAACATTCTCCTTGGTGATCGTCTTGTCCTTATTCTGCTGGATCTCGTTGGAGAGAATCTTCTGTTCTGCCGTCAATCCGATAATCTTCTTGATACCTTCGGCATCCAGAATGTTGTTCTCATCCAGTTTGGCGAGTGGCGTCTGTTCCAAATAGTCAATCGCGGCATCATCCAGAACGAATCCATTGAGATCGGTTCCGACAACCTTGAGAATCTCTTCCTTGAAACGTTCCCGTTCGCCGTAAAGATCCGTAAAATCAAACTGCTTTCCAGCCGTCTTCAAGGCCTCAGAAAACTTGGCGTCAAATAGCTCGACCAACGCCTGCTGATCCGAAGCCCGGACACAACCGATCGATTGAGCGACCCTCAAGACATCATCCGAGGTCTTATTCACCCGCACAAAGAAAACGACCTTGATATCCGCACGGATATTATCGCGACAAACCAGCCCGTCTTCGCCGTGTCGATAGATCTCGATCCGCTTCACCGAAATATCCATCTCTTCACACCGATGAATCACGGGAACCACGACAATGCCACTAAAGGACACCTTCGTACCTCCGATCCCATTTCGAACAATCGCCTTGCCCTGTTCAATCTTGCGGTAACACTTCACCACCAAGATCGTCACTCCGATGGCAACGACCAGACTGGCAATCAAGCCTGTCGCCCCCACCAATTGAGGGAACCCTAGTCCAAAAAACTCATTCATATCAGTCCTCTAATTTCTTAATTAAGTATGTGTTATTCTCCTTGTTCTCGAAAAAAATCACGGCAGAATCTCCCTTCACCAAAGAGCGAGCACCCTCTCCGACCCGAACATTGATCTTGAGAGGCGCCCCATGCCGCTCAATCTCTGCTTGGCCAGAATCGCCATCTACCGTCAAGGTCACCACACGACAGATCTGCCCCAACATGGCTACAGAAGAGGGTTCCTCCCTTAGCTTTATCCGTCGTAGTATCCGAAAGATCGGAAAGACAATCGCCTTCGTCAACGCAACGCTAATCACGGCATTAGGAACAAAAAGAGCTCCGGCCATCAGCCAAGAATGCCCGGGATTAAAGTAGTAATTCAGCAGCATGGCACCCATCCACAAGAAAACCGTCAGGAGACTTGCTATTGCCATGAACGGCCCTTCATCGCAGTGAAAAAAATGGGCCAGAGCATACCCCAATTTTCCAACACCGCCCTCGGCACTGGCATCCAAATCCAGGTCCAGATCAAACGCATCAGAATCCAATGCACCAAGGCACACTAGTCCCCAGTAAAGCACGACGAACCCAAGCAGACCGGTCAAAGGTAGATTAACAAAGGCTACCGCCTCAGCCACGAACTCAGTCATATCATTCTCCTAATCAAAAATAGATGCCCTCAAATCGATCCTCCAGACGAACGAACAAAAAGCAGCGCCTTGGTCAAAAAGCCGTTCTTTCAATCCTCAGTCTTTGTATCGCGAAGAATTTGCCCCTTGGAGAAAGAAAAAACACCTATAATCGCTCTGGCCGATTATACCGCCCCAGATTCAGTCTCAATATACGCCACACTTCCCAATTAAGACAAGCTGGCCTGATTACCTCAGCAACTTAGATCTCAGGAGTCCACCATACTAAGACTCCGTAACATCTGCTCTCGCCTCCAGCCTTCTAAGCCTTGCCTGCATCGCCAATAGCACTTCATAAACAAGTATCCCAAAGATACCAATGACCAATAACGAGAACCCACCAGTGATCTCAACCGGCTCGCCCGCCAGAGAGCCGATCAGTGGAGGGACTACGCCCCCCACGACACAGATCCAAGACAGAAAGAAAATAGAAGACATCGGTTTTATTCCTTTCATCAGCATTTCAATTTCGAGATTGAATTCATTGCACCCCGCAGAGACGAATAGACACATCTCAAAATAAAGAATGTGCTAAGGACCAAGCACAACAACATCGTCCCAAGACGCAGCCAATGCAAAATCCATACCAGCACCAAGTCATCCTTAAATTTCCTGTCCTCGCTACAAGATACACTCCATTTTTCCACCCCTAGTGCGTTTCACACCGCACACCATCGCTACTAGCGCTCATACTCAAAGCTACTAGCGTCGCAAATCCAAAACCGCCCCTCTATTCTCACTCCCTCAGGAAGCAATGCACCAACTTATTCTTAGGGACAGGCTACGATTTCTCTTGAACCCATTTCTCAGTCTTATTACTTCTCTACTGATGCGTATTGCTCGAATCAAACCTAAAGGGCGTGATATTGTGTATCACTGCGTTTCACGAATCGTAGGCGGGCAATTTCTACTGGGGAATGTAGAAAAGGAATCCTTTCGCCGAATGATGTGGACACAGGCTGAGTTTTGCGGGGTTGAGATCGTCGCTTACTGTCTCATGTCCAACCATGTTCATCTTCTAGTAAGAGTGCCGAAATCAACCCAGATTGACGACCGCTCCCTCCTGAACCGAGTGACTCATCTCTACGGAGCTAAAAGCACATTGACCAAACGTCTCAAGAACTTACTCGAAACGACCAAGTCTATTCCTTCGGGGCAAAGGAACGCCCTACTTGCAAGAATGGGAGACATCTCTGTGTTCAATAAAGAATTAAAGCAGCGTTTCAGCACCTGGTACAACAGACGGAATGGGCGATTCGGAACACTTTGGGCCGAACGTTTCCGAAGCACAATCGTCGAGGGAGTTGCGGAGACGATGCGAATAGTTGCGGCCTATATCGATCTGAACCCGGTCCGAGCTGGGCTCGTAACAGATCCCAAAGACTATCGATTTTGCAGCTATGCAGAGGCACTTTCAGGCGGTCAAAAAAGCCAAAACGCCATCATGGGTTTCTATCCCTCGGGGACATGGCAAAGGATTTCCAGTTCCTATCGAGAATACCTCTTCGTCAAAGGAGGCCTCCCCGGGCATTCTAAGAAGATAGCGATGGAACGAGGGGCAATCCTCAGAGAGATCAAAGCCGGCGCTAGACTGAGTGCGGCCCAATTGTTGCGTCTTAAGATTCGCTATTTTTCAGACGGCCTTGCCCTTGGATCAACAAGCTATATCAACAAACTTTTCGACGAGAACCGAAATCGGTTTGGACCTCGAAAGCGTACTGGCGCCCATTCCCTACCTCCGGCCCTGGAACGGTTAAATGTAACGACTCTCAATAAATTGAAGAACGAGCCGATCAGTTAAAACCCCAACAGACTTCCCACCAATAATAACGTCTGTAGCATCACCGCCGCTTCGCATCGCCTCTGCAAAGACGAAATCGTCCTCTAAACCTCTTCATCTGTTCGGTCGTCATCCAAATGTATGTGGCGAACGGTTGTGGAGGGATCCCGTAAAGAGCTCACACATCAAAAATCGCCGGTAGCACGTAGGAGCCTGTCCCTCAAATCTGGAGACAACCTTGTTCGTATCGTTTATCGCCAAAGAATGAAGCGTTGATAGAGTTGTTGCGTTTACCATCGTAACTGAGCACGATTCGAAGATGGATTTGGAAACAGAGCCTGTCCCTGAATCTAAAGGGGTTAGGGGACAGGCTCTAGACTAGTCGATCAGTGAAACAAACGAGGCTATCGGTTAGATCAAATTTTATGAAAAAACGTGTTTCGTTCGGTTTTTGTTGGCTTGCGCTTTGCTCCGTTTTATTGATCGACTCGCCGAAGGCGGCCCAGCTTGATGAGCTCCGGCCGAGGGTGCTGATTGTCGGCGACTCGATTTCTCTTGGTTATACGCCCGTGCTTCAAGGTATGCTCCATGGAGAGGTCGATATTTTTCGCCCACCCAATAAGGGCGGCGGATGGATCAACTGCGAAGGCACGAAACGCGGCGTTGAAATGATCGATCATTGGCTAAGCCCAGGCCCGTTTGATGTCATCCACTTTAATTTCGGCCTGCATGATCTAAAACATGTCCATCCTGAAACGGGTCGAAACAGTAACGATGCGTCTCACCCTCAACAATCGGACCTCCGAGAATATGAGGCAAATCTGAGGACTATTGTCGCAAAATTGAAAGCAACCGGCGCTACCTTAATCTTCGCTACGACAACGCCGTATCCAGACAAGCCGGGTGGTCCCCTCCGTCGCGCAGATCAGCCCGTCAAATACAACGCAGTGGCTCTGAGAATCATGAAGGAGCATCAGATCGCGGTGAACGATCTTCACGGATTCACCCAAACGCGTATGGATGAGTTCCTACTTCCCAACAACGTCCACTTTCGCCCATCGGCTAACGTGGAATTGGCGCTGCAGGTCGCCAATTGTATTCGAACTGCATTAACAGTGGACCGGTAAGATTACTCCAACTTAAGCCACCAAAGTAGAGGATGACTTGGACAACGCCTTCTCCGTCTGATTCGTCATCCGGTTTCAAGTTCTTTCGACAGCTCAATACGGTCGAGGACCTATCCTGGGTTGCCTCGAAGACCTTTATTACTCCCGGATTGGCTGAACGTTTTTTCCAATCAGATCGACTCGGCGACAAGCTCGTGAGAATCCTCGCCCTTGAGAAAGTCCTTCCAGTCAAAGAGATACTAGAGTCCTGCGAATTTTTTGAACGGATTCGAAAGGACCTACGGTCGGAGAGCGTGATCGATCTCTGCTGTGGCCACGGGCTCGTAGGGCTCCTCTTTGCCATCTTCGAAAGGGGCACAAAGCAGGTTGTCTTAATTGATTCGATCGAGTCACCAAGCCACCGATTACTATTGAAACAGGTCGCACTTATAGCTCCGTGGATTCAAGACAAGGTGCAATTCAGAAAGGGAACCATCGATTCCTTTGAACCATCCGCAGCGGCGCCGTCTTCTATTGTTAGCAGCCATGCCTGCGGTCTGCTCACCGACCAATGCCTCGAGACAGCGATAGCCATCAAAGGAAATGTAGCCGTTATGCCCTGTTGCTATCCCAAGTCGAAGGGACAGGCTTCAAAGGCCTTGCAGTTTGCGTTGGGTCACGAGTTGGCCCTTGATATCGACCGAACCTATCGTCTCGAACAGTCGAATTACTCTGTTCGCTGGACTTCCATCCCAAATCCGATCACCCCAATGAACCGGGTTCTTGTTGGACGCAGCCAAAGCTAGCCCGCCCAATTACAATCCCGGATGGGGATCATTATTGATCGGCACGACGAGATTCTCTAATTTTTTCACCGGCACACAAGATTGGCTCCCAAGAGCCCTTGGCCCTAGGATGAAAGCAAACAAGACACGCCTCCTCGACTACGTCTTCGTTGACGATAGCAATCCTTCCCGACTTCTCAGCGCTCTGGCTTCGGCTTTCCTGATTGGATCGCTCGCTGGTCTTCTAGCACGCCTCCCTTTTTTGGCAACCCCTGGCAATTATGCGATCGCGTTGGCCTCCGGCCTTGGAGGATTCTTCATCTGGCTGCTCACGCTCTTCATCCATCCCCTGGTGGCAAGCTCTGTGTGGTGCGCCGTATCGAAAAATAGCAAGAGCGTCGGCATCGCCCTGACGGCCATAGTATTCTTTGCTGCCACCACATCGATTGCCTTGGGCTGGGGCGCCTTCGCGGGCGTCCTGCTTGCTCCCGGTGAAGGGATCACATTCACAGTATCAGAACGTGGGGATTTCCCGGCATGGTTTGCTAATTCAATCGCCTTTCTCAAATCACCCTTTACTACGCCCTTAAACTCGGATGTCGGACTGTTGGGACTGATCGCTTACATGGCTGCCAAAGCGTTTCTCTTTGTTCCTTTCCTCCCTCAAGCCACGGCTCGACTCAACCAAATGTTCGAACTCATGCAAGAGCTCTGTATGGCGTGGATGAAACATGTCTTACGTTGGTTGCCCATCGCCGTCTTCATGATGTCCATGAGTGTGGTGGGAGAAAATGGCATCGGATTTCTGGTCTCAAAAATGGGCAAGATCTTGGCCGCTGACATGGTCGCTCTCGCCGGGCATCAACTGACCTTGCTCGTGCTCATGGCTCTCTTTTTCCGAGGCACGATCGTTGCCTACCTCAAGACGATGAGCCCGGCCTACCTGGTCGCCGTGGCTAGCCGGTCATCAATGGGCACATTGCCCACGACCATGAAATGCGCGACGAAGGCCGGCATTCCCGAGAGTATTCGAAACTTTATCTTTCCTTTCGGTGCCACCGTGAATATGGATGGCACTTGCGCACACATTATGGTCGTTCTCTGCGTCATTCTCCAAAGCCTCGGAGTCGACATCACTGCGGCGGTCATCTTCAAGGTTGGTCTGACCGTGATGGCAGCATCCATCGCCACCGCAGCAGCCCCCGGCGCAAGCGTCTCATTGCTGAAATCAATTATCATGGCCGTTTCCGCCTCGCTTGGGCTTGGAATCGACGCCGAACAAGTCCCCCTGATGATTGCCCTTTTTGCCTCGATCGATTTCATTTCCGATGCTCTACGCACCCAAACCAATCTCTTTGGAGATACGATGGTTGCCCTGGTCCTAGCACGCCTCTTTGGCCGCGACAGAAAATAATCCCATGAGCCATCACTGTCCCAATTGCCAACGGCTGGTCTACAATCGACGCCTCAAAAACTGTGGCTACTGTGCCGCCCCTATCCCCATAGAAATTCAATTTACGGAGCGGGAGAAGGATGCTCTCGATCAGAAAATGGCCGAGCTGCAAGAGCAGCGAAAGGAGCGCGAACGTGAAGCTGAACGAAAAGCAGCTGAGAAACGTCACCCGCAACCCTATCACCACCATCTCGCGCCCTACGCTAATGGCCTGCGATGGTTTTCATGAGTTCCCTATTAATTACCAAAGCGATAAAACCAATGAATGCAAGCACCCAAGGAAAGATCGAAGAAAAAAAGGGATCAACCATCGCCGACACCGTTCTGGGATTCGTCATCTTAGGACTCTTAGCCGCCGGGGGTATGGGTCTCATGAAAGCCTCCGGCATGTCGAGTGGCCTCGATGTTCTCTTGTGTCTCATGGGATCAGTCGCCGCATTTACTTGCATCTACTATATCCTCTTCGGGAAAGAATGAGGCGATCCAAGCCAACGGCACCGGCGGATTGAAAAGACGTAGCTCCCCTTGGCCGCAACGAACCCTACCTCCTCTACCAGACACTCTCAGCACCTTCGGACGTTTCAGCGAGCGCTCGCCGTCACGACCTTCCCCCTTTCCATCGGGTAGCCTCGCCGCTAAGCTCGAATGATTAACCCGTGGTCGCGGAACAGCAACGCATCACAGCATATTGGAACGACATTCTCATGACTCGATCGCTCATCCTCATTGGCCTCATTCTACAGTTGTTGACCGACATCAACGCTCAAGTTCCGATTGCGGGCTCAACGAGTCAGACCTTCCAAGCAACCTCTCACGACTTCGAGGTCGTGGTGATTGGTGGCACCCCAGCTGGAATCGCCGCGGCAATCGCTGCTGGCCGACTCGGCAAGACGGTTGTGATCGTCGAGCAATCACCGGTCCTCGGAGGCGTTCTCTCATCTGGCGTCATTCGATTGGATGATCTCTATGTGGCCTCGAATAGTGGGGTCATGGAAGAATTCCGTCAGCGTGTCAGAAACTATCATCGCACCACGCTCGCGGATGATCCTCTCGTCCAAGCCCACCTCACACGTGATCCCAAGTTCCCGTGGAATGTCGCCGAAGGACGCGCTTGGGAACCCCATACCGCCGCCAGAATATACGCCGAAATGGTGGCCGAACAACCGAACATCCACACTCGATTCAATGAAGTGCCCGTAGACGTGACGATGGACGGCAACCGTGTCACGGGCGTTATCACCCAAGACCGCGACAACGAGGGAAACCTCGGATCGATCCACCGCTACTCGGGTAAAATCATGATCGACGCCACCTATGAAGCCGATCTGGCTGCCTACGCTCAAGTGCCCTTCCGAATCGGTCGAGAAGCCCGTTCGGCAGAAGAACCCCACGCAGGCCGGATCTACACCAACTTCTTTCGCCACGTCCCGGGCACCATGAAGGCTACCCTTCTTCCTGAGAGTACTGGGGAAGCGGATGACCGATCACAAGCCTTCACCTATCGCCTCACCGGAAAGGACTACGGTCGCCCCGATCACCCTTTTCGCATAAACCAAGCCCCACCAAACTATGACCCGGCAAACTATCGGTGGAATCGGAATACGAAACCGATCATTCCCAACAAAAAATTCGATCTGCTTGGCATCAGCTGGGGAGGCGACCTGACCGGGCACGGCACCGACTGGGTACTGGCAAACTGGAAAGAACGCCAAGAGATCGAGAAGATCTTTCGGAACTACGACCTAGGCTGGCTCTACTACATCCAGACTGAAGGTGGCTCGCCAAACATCGGCCTTCCAGACGACGAATTCACGGACAACAAACACCTTCCCTACCGACTCTACGTGCGCCAAGGACGTCGCATCGAAGGACGCTATACCTTAAGCGAGAGCGACGTTCACAAGGATCTCCGAGGCAACGGACTTCGCGGCCCCCTTCACTCAGATTCCATCGCCACTGGAGTCTACGGAATCGACGCCCACAATGTTCAAGGACCTAGCAGTAAGGCAGAACCTCCCTATGGCAAGGGAGCGGCCGAAGGCACGCTTCACCTCTTTGACGTGACCGGTCCCTACCAGATTCCCTACGACGTGATGCTGCCCAAACAGAAACAAGGCATCCTCTTTCCAGTGGGTATTTCGAGCACCCACATAGCGATGTGCACCGTCCGCATGGAACCGGTCTGGTCCGCGCTGGGACAGGCCGCCGGCGTTGCCGCTGCCCTCGCACTGGAACATGACCTGGCACTTGGAAACATTCCAGTGAGCGAGATTCAGAAAGAACTCTTGAAGCAAGGGCACGTCCTCTTCTTCTACACCGATCTCCCAAGCGAAACACCCCATTTTGCCGCCATTCAAATGCTTAGCCTCCGCGGCGCTCTACTCGATCCAACCCTAGCCCTTTCCCCCAGCGAGGGACCAGCGACGAGTCTCAGCGATTTGAACCAAACGGCCTATCAATTTCGACCGAACGACCCTGTGACTCGCGGTGAGTTCGCCCGAATGGCAGTCAAAGGACTGCAGATCCCTCTCAGCATTACCGCCGCCCATTTCGGAGATGTCCCCCGAGCGCACCCGGCGTTCAAATACATCGAAACCCTCTATGACTATTCGAGCCAGTCTCTTACGCCATTCTTTAACTATGACGCAAGTCCCGCAGCTGGCAAAAGAGCACTCGCCCACCCAAACCAGTCACTCAGTGAGCATGAAGCCAAGCAGATCCTCTCAGGCCTACTAAGAACGCCCCTCCGACAATCTACGGGCCCTAATCGTCTACTAACCCGCAGCGAAGCGGCTGGGCTGATCTATCGACGATGGGACCGCACCCAGTGAAGGCACCATAGGCAACAACGATTTAGTCACCCTCGCCTGCGGGCTGACTTCAGACAAAGTCCAGAGACAGTTGCCTAAACAGGCGCACCGCTCAACGTATTTTCCCACACCTTCGTTTGACGGCCTACGGATCGATTGATAGCGTCGCCTTCATGATCAAGAGACTCTGTCGAATCATGGTGTTCGCCGTCGTTCTGAACGTGGTTGCGGGATCTGGAATCCACATTGCCACTGCCCAATCGCCGACCATTCAACCTGACATCGTTTACGGACACAAAGATGGGCTCGCTTTGACCTTTGATTCGTTCGCTCCCACCCAAAAAGCGAATGGGGCAGCCGTGGTGTTCATGGTGAGCGGCGGTTGGTTCTCCCGCTGGACGCCCCCAGCCCAGGCCTTGCCCTTGTTCCAACCCTACCTCAACGAAGGCTATCATGTCTTCGCAGTGCGTCATGGCAGCAGTCCACGCTATTCGATTCCTGAAGCAGTCTCCGACGTCCGACGCGCCATTCGGTTCATCCGACTCCACGCCAAGAATTACCAGGTGGATCCCGAACGTCTAGGCGTGCTCGGCATGAGTGCTGGGGGGCACTTAACGCTGATGCTCGGCACATCCGCGGATAATGGAGACACGAAGGCCAAGGATCCCGTCGAACGAGTCTCGAACCGGGTCGCCGCCGTCGCCGCTTTGGTCCCGCCCACAGATCTCACAGTCGCTGTCTGGAGCGCCCCAGAGTCGATACCCGCCTATCGAGGATTCCCGGCGCTCGACCTCGAAATGGGATTGGCTAAAGAGCACTCTCCGCTCAATCACGTGAGTTCAGATGACCCTCCTGCCCTGGTCATCATGGGAGAGAAGGACGAACTCGTGCCACCAAGACACGGCACCTGGATTGCCGAGGCCTTCCAGAAGCATGAGGTCACACACAAGCTCATCATCCAAGCTGAGGCCGGCCATGGGCTCGATATCAATCAGCCAAACTCCAGAGCCGTTAGGGAAGTCGTCGCATGGTTCAATCGCCACCTGCGGTAGCCTTCACTTGAAACGCCCAGGCCACTCCAGAGAAGGGCGGCAAAGGAATCTTGGGCACAGGAATGAGAACAGATGCCCAATTCATCCATTCCTTTGCCCTACATTCCTTTGCCATCAAATAATCTTCGCAAGAATTCAAGCTTTTCGCCGATTGTGGCCACGAGTGCCTGGGTCATGCGCGCCCGTTTTCCAGATGAGCCCGAATTGATCCTCCTCAATGATGGCCGCGTTCAGCAATGCTCTCGCGAGTTATGATCGGGTGAATTGGAGCCAGTCATTTCCGCGAGTATTCTAGGCAGTTACCCATTGTAACTGTATCAATCGCCTATCTGCCTCCATCCGGGATTCCCTGGGTCGAAACGATCATTCACTCAATCTCCCCTTCCTCCCCAACACCTCTATTAGATGGCTGCTTCGAGGACTCGCGTTGCTCTGATTCTTCTGAAGTAGACGACTAGGATAAGACTCAGTGTAGCGCATCCGGCATAGAACTTGGGTTCAGGCACTGGCGTGAATACTGTAGAAGTCGCTACAAAACCCAAGTTAAACGCAGCACCTCCATGGGGTGCAGTCGCATGTTGAATAATACTATTGCGTAAGAAGCTGGGATCAACATTCGGATAGTCAGCATTAACGATAGATAGGGCCGCATGGTTGTCGCTAGGAAAGGTTGCTATATTCGCCTGACTTTGTTGGTAGGCAAGGCCGTTCAAAGGATCAAGTTTCTGCTCACTACGCGACCAAGTTATTGTATTTGTATATGTGATGACATTGTTCACCGTAGGCGATCCGACAGTCTGCCAATTATTCGTCGCAAAGGTTCCACTGGTGACTAGGTTGGTGCCGTTGAGAAACCATGAGTCAAATGACAATACGGTAAACGTGACTAAGCCCGATCCAGGGGTGGTCATGGAATAGTCTCCATCCGTCGTGAGGGTCCCGGAAAACGTATTGCCCTCTCCCACTGAGACCCAATTCCAAAGGAGCGCCGCTTTCACATCACTCACACCCACCGTGAGGCACAAGAGAAACCCCGCTGACCGAACAAAGGTTCGCCCTAGCCAATCTTTAGTATTTTTTTTGTTCTTCGTCTTCATTCTCGTTATCTTCAACCTGCATTCCGTTCCCGTTGCCCAACGCGGTCCCTTGATAGAATCTCTCCCATCGGCGCATGCCCCCTTTTCAGATTGAATTCCCTTAAAGCTAGAGACGTGCCGGCCATGGCTTTCTTTTCATCGCAGGCACCGTCACTCTTCACAAACACCTGATCATCAGATGTTTCCACGCAATGCTATCCTTCAGTATTTAGTGTTGGCTCCCTTATTCGACTCTCTCTAAACGCGGGTAGAGCGCCCATAGGACGCCCGTAGAGGCTACTAGCATTGTCGAGAATGGGGTAGTAGCGCCGGGGTGGTAAGCCTAACTCGCGATGAGTCAGCCTCGTAATGCGGTCTTCGTTGCTAGGCGAGAACCCGACTAGCCCCACGAATCGCAGTCTCGGTTCTGGGCCATCAGCGTTGTTGATTGGCTGTTGCCTCAGCCTAGACCTCTCCTTCCCTCTTCGTGGCACCGTTGGTGCGGCGGCGCCTGAGAGCAAACCACCCCAAGCCAAGGGCCACGACCAGGGCGTGATGAGGTTCAGGAACAGGCGAAACCGTGAGGCCTAAGCTCCAGTCATCCAGTCTCAGCGTTCCGCCGGACGACAGGTCAGCGACGAACAAACTCCAGTTTCCATTTGGAACCTGCCCGTCAAAACTACTCAAGAACGCGGAGCGATTATCCGTATCCAGGACATTGGCGGGATCGACGTTGCGTCCGTCCGGTGCCCAGGTGCCGGTGAGAGCATCCCCTGCGTTAAACCCACCTCCTAGGGTCATCTCATAGAGATGGACATCCCCGTTGGTCGCCGCGTCATCAAAGGTGACATTCGAGAAGCCCGAGCCATCGGTCCCAATTGAATTCGAAGCCGATCTCCCTGGCCGATTCAACAGCACCGCAAAACCATTGATCGTGTCATGAGTCAGATAGGCATAGATATCGCCATTGAACCCTGCGCCACCAAGGGCGGACAAATTCAGCGTGACCGTCACATCGGAAATCAAATCCGTCTGACCCGAAACCGCAATGCCCGACGTGATGCCGTTGGCATCATTGTCAGGGATCGCTGTATTGAGTGTGCCACTGTTAAACGAAAGCAGGGCAGCATTTCCCTTCGCCCCTCCCAGTAAGAATACTATTACGAGAGGCCAGAATCCCACTCGTTGCGCCCAGCACCGAGCAGTAAGATACCGAAGTCTCCCTGGCCCGTTCGTCTTCATGCTATTCATTGACTTCTACCGTTCGATAATACTTGGACCCCGATTGGCTGGCCGCGTCTCCATCCGTAAAGCGAATCCCCCCGCGTACCCCAGCCGTCACCGTCACACTCTCATCGGTCCAAACGATGGTTCCATCGAGACTGGTAGTGGATTGTACTTTATACTTCCTTCCGGGTATGCCCCGAAACTCGAGCTCGATATCATTGTTCTTCACAGACATGCGGATAGTGTTTCGAGTCTGGGAATTCGGCACATTCACAGAGATTGTCACGGTGGCGGTATCTGTATGGGCGTTACCATCACTAATCGTGTATGAAAAAGTATCTGGAGTAGCCGGGGCAGCTTCAGCCGGGGTATAGAGAATCCAGCGTCCCCCGCTCAAGAGAGACAAAGTGGAACCATTCGCACTACTGGCTGGGAGTTGATTGGACACAAAGCTGATAGTATCCCCATCTGCATCCGAATCATTCCCCAGCAGATCCGCCACTAACAACTTAACCACCCCAGTTCCAGGAGCACGTGTTACCACATCATCCACCGCCGTCGGTGGCACATTGTTACGCAGACCGAGAGTGAAGAGATAGTTGTCTTGAACCATCTCCGCAGGGAGGTTGTTGAACGTCACCGTATCGTTGGCTAAGGAACTCCCAGCCAAGACGCTCCATTCACCCCCTCCTACGTCTCCTGGATTAGGAGCCGTAGCGGTGAGGAGGAGGAAGTTAGCGGCCGTATCCGCCCCTGCAGGGACAGTAAGCGAAGATAGGTCGAAACTTAAATCAACAGGCCCCACTTCTCCCGTTTCCTGGACATGCCATCCATCCGACAATGCCTGATCGACTCCACTTGGCAAGGATCCACCAAACACTGAACTACCATTGAATGCGGGCGGTCCACCGATTTGTCTCGCCCATAGTAGAAACTCCCGGTCCTCCATTCCACTACCGTTCGATTCTATGCTTACGATGGCACTAGAGGCGGAACTTTGCGAACGGAATTGGTTGAGACCAGAAGCATCGTCTCGTCCGATCCCAGCAATGTTTCCAGTAAAATTCACCAAACTGTTTAGAGGGCGCTCCCAGATGACTGTACCAGACGAATCACTGTAACGCATAGTATTCAATCCCCGTTCGGGTATAGGCACCCCATATTTAATCGCCAAATAAGACCATACACGCTCCGCGGTGGGGGATAGCGAGTGCTGCTCACTCACTCCGGTTATCTTATCCCGGTAAGCTATAAGCTCGCTAATTGCTCCTTTGAGATTCTGGCCATTACTATACCCCACAGGCGGAGCCGCGATCAAAAAAGTGCTGACACTTGGTACGGGAAACCCGGTACCGAAATTAAGTTGGTGCTCGTCTCCATAAATAGAATTCTCACTATTGTAATAAGCTCTCAGCAAATGATCCATCATCATGACTGATACAGAGTCATCGTTGTAGAGACCAACAATAGTGTTTAGTCCGTTGCCCAGGTCCGAATTAACGAATTGATTCACCGAACCGGGACTAATTGTAGCCAGGCTCGAATGTGAGGGCGTATCTGGACTTATCAGTGTAACAGGGCTACCGATCACCGCACCCGTAAGCTCAAACTTGCCAACAATAAAGAGTGAGAACTCCGAACTTCCCGCCAGTCCATTTAAAGTCACAGAAAGCGAATCATCCACTCCATCAAAGTAAACGGACGGATTCGAATTAATATTATCCGTAGGATTATTCCTATAGGTCGGAGGATGGGTCATTTCAGTCGCGTCATTCCCCAGTCCACTTTGATCACGCCAGGTCATCAGAGGAGCGCCGTCACTCGCCACCCCGCTCTCAGAGTCCGCCTTTAGCCACAGTTCGATTCCCGTGATGATTCCCGCTGGCCCGTTCAAATTGCCAAGCCCTAGCGTGAAATAGCGTTTTCCGTCGAAGAGATCTTGATCGATTCCAGAGAAGCTAGCCACATTCCCACTGAAGGACGATGCCCGAACCTGCCCGGCACCTGAAGCAAAGACACCATCGTCATCGTGGATGAGAATGAATTGTTCGGGCGAGCTATACATAGAGGGGAGCGAAATCCCACTCAGATCGAAGCTCAGATCGACACTGCCAACCTCCCCGGTCTCATTCGCCACCCATACTTGATCCAAGCGTTGATCAACACCTGCCGGGATATCATTGGTTGAGAAGTTGGTGCCGGCTCCATTACTGCTCCAAACTAAGAAATTGCCATCGCCAATCGCCCCTCCATTCTTTGAGACCGTAAGAATCGCATCTGAAGCGACGCTCTTGGATTGAGTCTGATTTAACCCTGATTTGTCATCCTGACCGATCGCGGCAACCCGGTTGCTAAAGCTCGCCCCGACATCCGCCGGATCCCATAGCACGTCACCCGAGGCGTTGACATACTGTTGAGCCCCATTATTTTGACCAAGCGTTAAACCGTACTTCATCGCTAGGTAAGAAACAACCTGCTGATTCTGTCCAGACGATATTCCCCCATCAAATACAATCAGCTCACTGAGACTACCGTTGAAATACTCCGCGGCCGAACGGCCGAGATAATAGGCACTGGCATCAGGAAAGGTTCCGCTGTCGTCGTCGGTAGCCATGGTATTTTGGCCATTCCGTTCTTCCTGTTCGGCCCCATCCGTACCAAACAGTAGAAACGGCGTGACCCCAGGATCATCAAACAGCAAGGGCGTCATCGTAGAGAAGACGCCTCCTCCGGTATTCGCTCGAAAAGCGAAGGTCTGCGCCTGGTCATAGCCAAAGAAAAATCGATCCGGCGAGAGATCCGAGCCCAAGATGGCGTTCACATCACCATCCCCTCGAGTCCCGACAGCATAGATCGCGAATTGAGTCCTGCCTTCTAAGACCGCCAAGGACGTCGACAACACATCGTCGGAACCGTCAAACGAAACAGTCGGGTTAAAGTTGATGTTATCCGTAGCATTGTCACGATACGTCGGAGGATTCGTCATTGCCGTCGCATGGTTTCCATACCAACTTTGATCCGTCCACGAACTTAAACTGCTCCCATCGGCAAGGGCAGGTGTGACTGCATCCGCCTTCAACCAGAGGACAAGATCATTAACCAGACCGCCCGGAGACACCTTGCCACCACCCCCAAAGGCACACCCTAAAGTAAAATATGTGCCCTGCTCCAAGACCGATTCAGGCACGTCGGTGAAACTTACGACTCGGCCTGTGAGACTGCTCGCAACGAGGCTACTTGCACCACTGGCAAAGGTGCCATCGGCATCGGTCAGCAAGTAAAAATTACTTGCCTGAGCCGCCCCCCCAGACAAGGGCACACCGGTCAAATCGAAGCTCACATCGACCGAGCCTACCTCGCCCGTCTCACTCACAAACCAACCTCGCCTCAGTCGAGAATCGATCCCGCTTGGCACATCCTGATCAGAGAAGGTCCTGTCACCGCCGTCATGACTCCACAGAAGAAACTCCCCATCGCTCATGCCTCCGCCACTCGTTTCAACGGCAAGCACACTCCCGTTGTTGCTACTCTGAGATCGCATTTGCATCAAGCCGGAGCGCTCGTCTATCCCGACTCCAGAGATGTCATTATTGTAACCGCTCGGTACGCCATCCGCATCCCAAACCACGATATCGGCCGAGTTCACATAGTCCTGCCCCGCTCCGCCTTGGTCTAGTGAAATGCCGTACTTAAGCGCTAGGTAGCTCTTTATTTTCCCTCGATCCGTGGCATCGAGCTCTCGATCAAACACGATGATCTCGTTAATCCCACCATTGTAGAACCGGTTCTCTCCTCGGCCGACATAGTAGGTCCCAGCATCCGGAAATACCCCATTACTGTTCAAGCTATTCACCGTAGCTGTCCCGTTCCGTTCTTCTCGACCTTCACTGTTGATTCCCTCCAAGAGGAACGGCGTATGGGTGGGACTATCAAAGCCAAACGGCGACGCGGCAAACTGGATCGAGGCTCCCGCACTCAAGGCTCGAAACCCGAAATCCTGGCTACCGTGATAGCCAAAGAAGAAGTTTTCTTTGGCTAAATCCGACCCCAATACATCATTGATCCCTTCATCACGTCTTACTCCAACTGCGAAGACGCTGTAGTTACTGGCTCCTTCCAGACTCTCCAAAGTGGTGATGAGTTGGTCGTCTGCGCCATCGAAAAGCAGCGTTGGGTATTGATTGACGGTATTGGCTGCATCGTTCTTGAACAGGGGTGGATTTGTTGCTTCCTGCGAGTGCCGCAAGTGACCACTTTGATCATTCCACTGGGTAACGCCCACACCGTCCGTCGTCGTCGACGTTCCAGAATCCGCCCGAAGCCAAACTTGGATGCCATTCTCCACCCCTCCTGGGGCCGGTTGGGGACGGACACCCAAGGTAAAATACCGGCCGTGGTCGAGAACGTCCTCGTGCACGCCCGTGAAAGTCACCACGCTCCCCGCCACTGAACTCGCCACCAAGGTCTGGGCATCGCTAGAAAAGTCCCCATCTGAATCAGTCAACAAGAAGAACTCTCCTACCAAATCAACCCCTAGCGGCATAGACACTCCCGTGAGATCAAAACTGATATCGACCGAGCCAACCTCTCCTACTTCCTGGATCAGCCATTCTCGTCCCAAACGCTGATCAACATTTGAAGGCACCTCATTCATTTGAAATCCCTTTGCGGCTCCATCGTTACTCCAGAAAAGGAACTCGCCACTCTCCATCCCTCCGCCCGCCTCCGCGATTGTAATGGTGCTGCCGGGACTGCGATGCCTGGACCTCGTTTGATCAAGAGGAAATCCATCGTCTTGGCCGATCGCTGTGATCTGACTATGGTATGAAGAGTTTAGACTATTGTCCCAAATGATAGCTTCCGTAGAATCGCGGTAGCTCCCTGTAGTCTGAAACCTACTATGAACTGTTCTTCTAATGCCATATTTTATCGACAAATATGAATCAATTGAGACCGCTTCTTCATGGGTCCGCACACCTGCATAAATTATCAACTCACTCAGCCGACCAGAGAAATAGTTGGCATTCTCACGCCCCAGGTAATAGCTAGATGCATCGGGCAGATGCATCACAGCCGCAGCTTGGTCAGTGGTAGAAAAATAACTGTCGCCTACAGTTTCGGCGATTGCATCTCCAAGGATTTCAAGCTTAAACGGAGTCTGAGATGAGGCGTCAAATGCCATCACGGATGGCAAAACCCTAGATTGGGACAGAGTGCTGACAAATTCATCCTGATCATTATAGCCATAGAATAGTTCGGTATCGGCCAAATCCGATCCGATGATCGGATTCACCTCCGAATCCCCACGAACTCCGACAGCGATAATATTAAAGCCTTGACCTTCCAGGTCACCTTTCAGGTGATCGAGGGAAATATTCAAATGGTCATCAATGCCGTC
Source organism: uncultured Verrucomicrobiota bacterium (assembly GCA_913061285.1). GTDB lineage: Bacteria > Verrucomicrobiota > Verrucomicrobiia > Limisphaerales > AAA164-E04 > UBA2970. The sequence continues at coordinate 31,704 of CAJXVR010000042.1, forward strand.
AAATTCAAGAGTGGGATTAAAATTAATGTGGTCCGTAGCATTGTTGCGGTACACGGGAGGATTAATACTCCCTCCAGCATTGACGTCTTGACCACTCTGATCCGTCCAAGTACCTATAGGAACTCCATCGACTGGCATCGAGACGCCTGCATCTGCTCTCAACCAGAGTTGGATTCCAGACTCCACTCCCGCCGGTCCATTCAAGGCCCTCACCCCAAGCGTGAAGTAGGTACTATCGTTCAAGACACGATCTCCCACTCGACTAAAAGTGATCACCGTTCCATCCCAGCTCGACACTCGGACACTCGTGGAGCCACTACTAAAATCGCCATCACCATCGGTGAGCAAAAAGAATTCGGTTGCTAGATCGACCCCCATCGGAAGGCTTATTCCCGTCAGGTCGAAACTGATATCGACCAACCCATGCGCACTCGTCCTTTGCACTAACCATTCACGTTCCAAGCGTTGATTGATGCCCGATGGTAGCTCGCTGGTTACAAAACTTCTCGTTCCCCCATTGTGGCTCCAGAACAGAAATGCTCCGTCAAGAAAATCGTTGGCGTTAGACGCTATGGTCACGATACTTAGGGGATTCGTGCTTCGGGACTGGGCTTGTACGAGTCCGGATCCCGTATCCTTACCAATCGCCGTGATGTCATGGTTGTAGATTGGGCCCACACTCGCTGCATCCCAGATCG
>CAJXVR010000043.1 GCA_913061285.1 uncultured Verrucomicrobiota bacterium
GCATACCTAACGGCTCCAAGCCTCTCCTGGGAAGATGGGTTAGCTACGCGCATACATCTGACTACCCATACCTCCTTCTACTTTATTCGATGCCTTTTATTTCGACAGCCTCGTAGATCCTACGACAGATACTGCACAGAGGTATTTTCTGCATTTGCAGATTGGCCCGAGATTTCGGGATTAGAGTGGGAGGACTATCACACGTGAGGCTGTTGAGATAAGAATTCACCACGTCAACCATAGCCACCCCAGTGCCAAGAGGTGAGGGGCGGAGCAGGTGCCAACTTCTTGATTACGAACCCTCTTATTAGCCCAACTTCAACTACTGAGCTCCAGGAGACAAGATTGTCGGCTCCGAGTCTGGGCAGTCTGATTGAGGATATTCTTTGCTAGGAAAGATCCTTACTTTACCCAAACACTTCATCCCTCGCAGTCTTGCTGCGGAGAACAGACCAAACGCCTTCTGAACCTGCGCCGAGGCGTCAGTCCATGCACCCGCCTCGTGGCGCTTGGTTCTCTGATCCATAGCCTAAGGCGACTGACTACCCCGTCAATGCATCCTTCGACGCCTCTCACGAATAACGGACCTGAGAATCGAACCCCATCAAGACTCCTCGCCTTCTCTCAACTTGACTAATGGATCCGGCCATCATCGCAATGTGACAAAATGCCAATCACGCCTATCTTGTGATAGCAAATCCAATGCGTCATCTGCTCGCTCGCGGGTATCCCTTGGTATTTAAACAGCCGCCTTTTCGCTCGCTGCATGAACAGCCAGCATCATCGGTTCTGCCTACCGCAGGGCTTCCAAGAATTCTTCCTCGCCGATATCCGCATCTCTTAAAGCACCGCAGAGGGTAAATCGATCCACTTCCTTGAGAAACGGAAATACGATCCGACGGCCATCGCCATGTTCTATTTTGACATGACTTCCTCGCCGACGGATCTCCTGAGAGCCTAGGCGTTGAAGAGCATTAAATACGCCCTTTCCCGCCAGGAGTGGGAGCCTCATTCAAGCTCGACGATTTCTTCGGCAGCAATTCCTTCCAATTCCGCAGGATTCGGTTCCAAATAGAGCTCGACAGCTTCTCGGATATTCAGCAGGGCCTCGTCCCGCGTTTTTCCCTGTGACCAGCAAGAACGCAAAGCAGGACACCGAGCCGAGTAGAATCCGTCTTCGCCTTTCTCAATGATCACCTTAATCTTCATACCCCAATCGTAGCAGCGAACATCGGCTGGTCAATCTACGTTCGTGCCCAATTGCCTTCTTCTATCTCCACGTCCCAGCGACAGGGCCAAACATGATGGCGTTGATGGAACTCCCCCACCCAGCGTCTCACTCTTCAAAGCGGCTCCTTTTTCGAAGTCAATCCACCCCGCCCCGGCTTGGTAGCACAATGTGCTTACGCGGCATAGCGGCTTAAGAAGACGGCAATTACTTCGTCTTTCATTAGCTTGAGTTCTCCATCCATTTTAAGAGTGCCGCAGAGTGCCGGAAAATTAATTGTGCCCTCAACCATCCCGTGGAACACGTGTGCTGCTAGCTTGTGGTCCTTCACCTTCAGGCGTTTATCCTTCTTTGCCGCCCAGACCCATTCAGTCAAGCAGTCGAATTGAGAGTGACTAGAGTTGCTTGCTTCCTCTCGCAGCTGCTCATTTTGTACGAATATTGAAGTGAGTAGTCGGGCAGTCGACAGGCGCCCCGGATCGACTACGAAGTATACTTGTGCGTCGACGAAACGCCCCAGCTGAGATTCGAGCGAATCGTCTTTGGAGTATCGGATTTGCGATAGCTCATTTTGGCCGACCATTAGCCCCTTCACCACCGCCCAGAGGAGATCATTTTTGCTTCTAAAATACTTGTAGACAGTCCCCTTCGAAGCCCCGGCCAGTTTGGCCACTAGATCCATCGAGGCGCGCTCAAAACCCTCTTGTTCAAAGGCCTTCACGGCACCTGCGACTATGGCATCCCGCTTCGCAGCTTTCCGTCGTTCGTTCGCCGAGAGATCAGTGTCCATGCCATATAGTGTTAAACTAAACCGTTTAGTTCAAGCAGATCTTGACAACAGAACTGAACGGTTTAGTTTTGCTTTCAATGAACATGAAAACACCTGCCAGACCGCAATCAGTTCGCCATGGTTAGACTAACGAGATCTGAGTGGGCGATTCTAATCGGGTTAGCAACCCTCAGTTTAGTGCCCTGTATCGGGGGAGTCCTCCGGCTCGTTGAGCTGACATTCGCTCTGGAAATCATGCCAGAAAACCCTCGGGTTCGTACCGCCCCACTGCCGGTGGTAATCCACCTGATCGCATCGATTCCGTATTGTTTGCTCGGTATTCTCCAGTTTCTTCCGAACGTTCGCAGGCGCTATCCAAGATGGCATCAATTGAGTGGACGTATGCTGGTGCTGGCTGGTCTCGTGGCGGCCATTTCTGGCCTGTGGATGACTCACTTCTTTGAGTTGCCCGAAAAGCTACAGGGACCTCTCTTGTATTGGGTTCGTGTCTCAGTCAGCTTGGGGATGCTTGTATCTCTCATATTGGGGATGCTGGCAATTCTCCGGAAGCGGGTCCCGTCTCACAAAGCGTGGATGCTCCGAGCCTATGCTTTGGGACAGGGAGCAGGGACGCAAGTCGTGGTAGTGATCCCCTGGCACCTGATAATCGGTGAACCCAGCGCTTTGACTCGCGACCTACTAATGACCTTCGCGTGGATAGTAAACCTGTATGTTGCTCAAATAGCGATATGGGGCTCGTGGAGACAAGGCGAGAACTCCTAGAGCCAACCATAGCACCGCGACTGGTGAGAACGATACAGGCCAACCACTAACACCGCCACTGCCACGAGGTTGGTATGGAGAAGGTGCAAGGTTCTCGATGACGAACCCTCTACATCGGGCAACGTCAACTCCCACCCTCCTGGCTTCAGATTCTCCGTATCGAGTCCATGCAGTTTGATTGGCGATGCTTTTTGCGAGGAAAGCTCTCGACTTTGGGAATGAATGCGCCCGGCACGGCAATATGACCACAAGCCAATCACGAGGCTTGCCAAGAGGCAATTCCAATGAGGCGAACGCGATTACCAGCCCGCCAGTCGCATGCACGGCACCGTGTGATTCAACTCCCGCCGCCTCCACTAACCACCCTCCCCCACTACGAGATACGTTTCTCGCAAGGCGGCTAAACGGAACAATCTGAAAAAAGTTCGTTTCCTCGAGTCCGGATCATTTTGAAGAAAAGCGTTCCCGTCCTCTGCGCCACTCATTCTGGGTTTCTCCTTATTCGGAATCAGATCTGGCCTACTACCCAGTAACACCACCTCAGGGCCAATGCGGGTTGCCGACTCACTCAAACATGAACAGCCTCGGGTCACATAGCCGATTATGTCGCGCTTCCAACTCATTTCAGAAAGCAGTCCGCCGCTCCAACAAGGTCTGCTCGGGGTGGTGAAGGACAGTCCCGATTAATCGGGAGATGTGAGTAGCCCTTGTGTTGCGGCGTCCCGTAGATAAGACCAACGCCCCGTCATAGAGCGGAGCCGATTCAAATGAAGCGGTCAATCCTGGCTTCGCCTTTCCCTAGACCGAACAACGTAGCAATCAAGTCAAGATGTGCCTACCCCTTGGGCTTTGCGGTGAAATGCGCTATTCAATCGTGTCGTAATCTGTTAGGGCTGGTGCCTTCCTATGATTGCCAATCGTTTCCTTAGACCGCTCTGTTTCCTTTGTGCTTTGCTCATCGACGGTTTCGTTGTCTTCGCGGCTCCGCTAATAGTGGATACTCCGATGGTACCGCCTGAGTGGGCCCTATTGGAACGCGAGCTCTTGCGCGCCCAGGAAGGACTGTGTGCCGAGTACTTTGATAAATACTTCGATGAGCGTGGCTATCTGGAATGTGTGGAACGATGGGGAGGAGACGATGGACCTGACGATGCGATCGAATGCGTGGCAGATTGGCCCCTGCTGCATGCCCTAGGGGCTGATGACTCGATCTTTACAATGTACAAGAAGGCGTGGGAAGGTCATCTTCGGCAATTCACGGAAGCAAAAACAACAGCCGTTCCCTTTGCCCGTGATGGAATGTTCTACAAGGAATTTCATGTCATGTTTGACTGGATGCATTTAGGCGAAGAACTCCGCGTTTTCAATCTGCAGGGGCTATCGGATCCTGCAGATCCCGATCTCATCCGGCGGGCTCGGCGTTTTGCCGGCTTCTATATGAACGAGGATCCAGGAGCGCCCAATTATGATCCGAAGCACAAAATCATTCGCAGCCTTTTTAATGGAAGTCGAGGACCGCTGATGCGAAAGGCAACAGGCTTAGATTGGGCGGGCGATCCCATAGAGGTAAAGCATCGCTTCGATCTTGGACACGGAGAGACCTCCTACGAGCAGATGGTTTTTCATTTCAAGGACTACAACGATATCGTTGGCGGGCACCCACAGAATCTTTCTGCAACGACCCTTGGTCTAAATGCTTACATGTTGACAGGCGAATCCAAGTACCGCGAATGGTTACTGGAATATGTTGACGCATGGATGGCTCGGGCTGAGGCCAACGGAGGGATCCTGCCATCGAATATCGGACTCGACGGAACCATCGGGGGCGAGACTGACGGAAAATGGTATGGCGGTGTCTACGGGTGGGGGTTTTCCGTTGAGGTGCCTGGATCCGGTCAGCTTGCTCATCGTCCCCGTGTTTATCGAGGGATCATTGGATTTGGCAACGCCTTCCTTATGACCGGTGATCGACGCTACGTATCGACGTGGAGTCGTATGATCGATGCCATCAACGGGAATTCCAAGGTCATCGAAGGAGTCACCCATTATCCACGAATGTATGGGGACCAAGGTTGGTATGACTATCGGCCGAGCCCTTGGAACTATGGGGCACTACAGTGTTGGTTCTGGACAGGCACCGATGAAGACCATGCACGAATCGCCGAGCTTCCTTGGATTCGGTTTCTTGATGGAGACAATCCCCACTACCCCGAAGAATCATTACGGGCAGCATTTGATCAATTGCGAGTGAAAGCCAAGAAGATGCGAGACGATCAGACGACTCCGGACACACGCTTAGCGGATGATCCGATGGATAAGAACCCGGCGACAGTTAATGCCTTAAACGAACTCATGATGGCGGGGCTGGATCCAGGTCGGGGCGGCGGTCCTCTCCACGCTCGCTTGCGCTATTTTGATCCTGTAGAGCGGCGGGCAGGGATCCCGGAAGACGTGGCCGCTCTAATAGACAAGGTTAGCACAGAATCTGTTTCGGTGACCCTGATAAATCTCAACCAAGGACAGGCTCGGGACTTGCTTGTTCAATGTGGTGCCTATGCCGAAAATGAAATCCATTCTGTCCGTATTGCTGGCTCAGAAATTGATGCTGACGGAGCGTCGATTCATCTACGACTCGAACCAGGCTGCGGAGCGCGACTGACCATCAGCCACGATCTCTACAGCCGACGACCAACCCTGAGCTTTCCTTGGGATCGGTAGCCTAGTCGATTGAGTTATCTTGGAACACCGTTGTTGCCATTCATCGGAGAATCAGATCGAGAAAGCGACGGAGCCGTTTTATTACTAAGAGCCCCATCAATTTACGCTCACCTCTTTATCCAAATCGAATCAATGATCCGCCCTGGAGCATCATTCTAGTGTTGGCTAAGGTCGTATTACTTCTCAACAATGGGGGCGGAGGCCAAGAAAACGCAAGCGACTGGTAACGAGCCCTGCGCCGGTGAATATATCGCTGCCTCCGGAATACGAAAAACGAAGAACCAGTTTCCAAGACTGAAACCGGCCCGGTGTGAATAGCGAGCATGCACCCCCCTACGAGTAGCCATTGAAGACAGTTCTCAAGTTGACTTGTTAGAGAAGCAGACCACTGTAATCTGACAGTGCTAGCTTAACACTGGATCATTTCCTCAGACAGTTACCCTTGCTAAGTCTCATCAAATCAAGGATCTTTCCATCATGAATCATGAGCTTCAAAACCGTGAGGAGCATCCGAACAGCAAAGGATTTACCTTGATCGAATTGCTTGTGGTAATTGCAATTATCGCGATTCTGGCCGGGATGTTACTTCCCGCTTTGGGAAGTGCCAAAAACAAAGCCCAGCGCGTCAGTTGCACCAATAACCTCCGACAATTTGGACTGGGCCTCGCAATGTACGCCGATAGTTATGAAGATCGGTTACCCCCCGGTCTCTTCAATCCTGAAAGGATAAATGGATCAGAGCCTTGGCAAGGTTACCAAGTATTTGTAGGTCCCAATGAGGCACAGGCGGACACCACGACCCCTTTTAACCTCGGCTATCTTTACACCGAGAACCTCATCACAACGGCCAAGACATTTTATGACCCCGGACTCCGCCACCCCGAGTCGTTGCCTATCAAATTGGAACTAAAATACTATCAATCTTCTGCAGTCGCTTGGCCCCGCGTATTCAATAACCGTGTCCGGATCAACTATATCTACTACCCCCAATCTGATGTTCCCGCCCGTCCCAATACCGCTCCACGAGAAACCGAATGGCGTCTCGTTGCCGAGAAATCAACTCAGCTTGTCTCGCATCGAACAATCACAACCGACCTGATATATACCGAATCCACTCGCCCTCATACGTCAAACAAGAACCCAATCGGGATTAATGCGTTGTGGGGAGACATGCATGTCTCATTCAGTACAACACCAGGAGCCTTTGATCCAAATCTTTGGGATAGCGGAGCCCATCATGTGGGCAAAGAAAATCCCGGCGACAACCCAACAAAGTTCCGCACAATTGTCGGCCAGCTTCGACCTTAAGCTCAACGAACATTCAAACCAGACGATCGCACCTGGCACATCTCATTTCCTTCCCAATCACCCACGTGACAACAGAGTGATCAGTGGTCAAGAATGTCTTTCTTGATTACTTCTGAGAACTTTCGCAAGGCAAGTCAGAGGCACCCGATCACACTTCAATAGGAATTCGCAGACTAATCTGCCGTCTCATCGAATTCTCATCCGACGCTCACGCTTCGTTCAGTCCGATTCTGTTTCAGTTTGAAGAACGCTTCTCCAAATGAAGGAGAGAGGTTTGAAAAACACAAACAGAATCGACTATGAAAAAAGCTTCTTGGAACAAGATTAACAGTGCGATTGTCTCGCTGGTCGCCTGTCAAACGCTGCTACTGGCACAATCCGACCCCAGTGCCATGGCAGATCAATTGAGCATGGCAGAATGCACATTCTCCCCTATTAGTGACCATCCTTACTTTCCACTGCACCCGGGCCATCGACTCGTACTTCAAGGCCAGGAAGAGGGCGCCCTGTTTGTTCTCGAGTGGGAGGTACTAGACGAGACTCGGATCTTTGAATTGGAGATCGGAGGAACGACCATTGAGATTGAGACGGCGATTGTGCGAGAAACGGAGACTGAGGATGGCGAGCTGGTTGAGATCTCCCACAACTATTTTGCCCAATGCAAGGAAACCAGTTCTGTATTCTATTTCGGTGAGACCGTCGACGATTTCGAAGACGGCGCCTTGATAGGGCATGACGGAGCCTGGTTGGCCGGCGAAGACCAAAACCGCCCTGGAGTCATCATGCCGGGGAAATTTACCGTCGGTGAGAGTTACGCCCAAGAGATCGCTCCCGGAGTGGCAGAGGATCGAGCCATCAATGTAGCTGCCGGGCTAACCCTCGAAACCGCAGCCGGCACTTTCGAAGATGTCGTTCAGGTCGAGGAAATCGATCCTTTGGAACCGGACGCCGAACCGAGCAGCAAGTTCTACGCGCCTGGCGTCGGGCTTCTGGTGGACGATTTTCTTCGGATCACAGCCATCAATGCGAAAGGAGCATCTCAATATGATCCGCATGCGTGCACCTTCTCCCCAGTTGGCAATAACCCCTATTTTCCGCTCCTTCCTGGTCACCGATTGGTGCTCCAAGGCGAAGAGGATGGCGCTATGATTCAAGTAATCTGGGAGGTCCTACCTGAAACCCGTGAAATCACGCTGGAACTGAATGGCGAAATTCAAACCATCGAAACGGCCATCATCCGAGAGACCGAGACCGAGGATGGCGAATTGACTGAGATCTCTTGGAACTTCTTTGCCCACTGCGTGGAAACGGGCGCTGTTTTTTACTTTGGTGAAGACGTCGATGACTACGAAGACGGACAGGTTGTCGCCCATTCCGGAGCGTGGCTTGCCGGACAGGACGACGCCATTCCTGGAGTTATCATGCCGGGCGAATTCGTGGTGGGAGATTCCTACTTTCAAGAAATCGCGCCCGGCATCGCAGAAGATTTCGCAGTGAATGCGGCCGAAGACCTGACCTATTCCACATCACTTGGGGAATTCGATGAAGTAATATTGATCGAAGAAAGTTCGCCCTTAGAGCCGGACGCCGAGCCAAGTATTAAGCGATACGCCCCCGGCTTAGGTCTCATTTTCGATGATCTGATAGAACTCGTTGAAGCAACCCCAGGACCTCAGCTCAATATTCAAAGCGGCGTTCTCTTGAGTTGGCCCGCAGTTGAGGGCGAGTTTTTCTTGGAATCCGCTCCCAGCGTCGATGGCCCATGGCACGCGACGCTGCTACCCATTGCGGAGTTCGACGACTATATGATAGCCGCTGTTCCGACTGCGTCCGGTGAACAACTATTTCGACTACGTCAATTCCATACCCAAACCGCTGATCCCCAAGACACATCAATAGTGATCAACGAATTCATGGCGTCAAACAGCACAACCCTAGAGGACCCGTCCGGGGGCTTTGATGACTGGATTGAATTGCACAATACAACCAATCAAACCGTCGACCTTTCCGGGATGTACCTGAGTGACGACCCTCAGAATCTGGCTCGTTGGCAAATCCCCGCAGGAACGGAAATCGGACCTGATGGATTTCTGCTGATCTGGGCGGACGGAGACGAGGACCCGTCGTTCGGCCTCCATACCAATTTCCGGCTCGCAGCCGGGGGCGAGACGCTAATGCTGGTCGGATCGGAGGGCAACCTTGAGGCGCTGATAGATAGTGTCGAATACGATGCCGTAGAAGCGGATCAAAGCATCGGTCGCAGCCAAGCCGAGCCGACCGAGTTTGAAGTTCTGGCACCGTCGCCAGGCCAACAAAACCCATAGGCGCTCGCGACCCAGTGGGACCTCTTTCGTATGGGAGTCCATAAGCACGCAGACAGGGGCTTGTTTGCAGCACCATCATGCTGTAGACAGGCCCTCGTTATCCAAACTTGCGCAATTCTCGTCAGAATAAACGCAGAATGTTTCTTTCTCATCGAACTCTCATCTTCTTCTCACTAACTTAACGCTCATGAAGGTGCTCTTGGTTGAGGACTACAAACCGCTCAGGGATTCTGTTTCTCGCGCTGTGAGAGAGATGGGCTGGGCAATCGACGCAGCAGAAGACGGCGAAGAGGGTCTCTGGTTCGCCGAGAATCATCGCTACGATGTTGTTGTTCTGGATCTCATGCTGCCGAAACTGTCTGGGCTGGAAATCCTAGAGAAGATTCGGGCAGGAGGGAATCAATCGGGGGTCCTGATTCTAACCGCTCGGGACGGGGTCGATGATCGCATTAAGGGACTTGATGCGGGCGCGGACGATTATCTCGTTAAACCCTTCTTTCTGGGAGAGTTGATCTCTCGACTCAAAGCTTTGGTGAGGCGGACCTATGAGCAACAGGATCCCACAATCAAGATCGGTGACTTGGTCATCGACACAAGTGCCTGCCAAGTCAAACGCGCCGGGGTCGCCGTGGAACTGACCGCAAGAGAATACGCTCTCCTAGAATATCTGGCACGCCGAGCGGGCCAAGTCGTGAGTCGGTCCTTAATTTGGGATCACGTCTATGAATCCTACGGTGAAGCCAACAGCAATGTCGTTGACGTGTATGTCGGGTATCTTAGAAAGAAGCTTCATCTTCCTGATTTACCCCCAATCATTCATACACGGCGAGGATTAGGCTACGTCCTCAAGGAGGAAACTCCATCGTGAATTCGCTCAATTTTCGTCTGCTTCTCGGTGTGCTGCTAGTCGTGACGTTTAGTCTCGGAGTCGGCGGAATGGCTGCCTACCAACGCATTGAAGCCATGCTTTATGAAGATTTCGATCGGCGCTTGGTCCAGCGAGCTCGCTCCTTGTCCAGCATGATTGAAGTGGAGTTCGAACGGGTTTCTATCGAGTGGTTGGAATCCGATCAGGATCCTCCCGGGCACGAAGACAATCAAGACTACTACGCCATCTGGCTAGCGACCGGAGGAGAGGCTCTGATACAGAACGAGGGACTCGGCGCATGGGAGCTTCCTCGCTTCGGCGCATCTGCCGTCAAACCCGAATTCCGAGATCTCGAGATGCCTGAGGGCCGGAACGGGCGGGCAGTGGGTTATTTGTTGGAGATCAAGTCCGATGAGGACGACGAAGAGGAAGCGCTCGATAATGATGATCTAAAGACCTTCGTTGGCCCGATACTAATGGACGAGAATCAAACGAAGATTCAGTTGGTGTTTGGCAAAGTAGATACGGTCGCCCAAACGATGGCTGGCATACGAAGTAGTTTGATCGGACTTTGGATTGGCTGTGGAGGAATGGGCAGCCTGCTAGGATGGCTCGTCGTTCGTCGCTCTCTCCACCCTATCGACAAAATCTGTGAACAAATTGGTTCGTTGAAAGAAGGGAACACGGGCCAACGCATTAAGGTAGATCCTATCCCAACGGAACTCGAACCGATCACGATTGCGCTCAACAATCTCTTAGGTCGAGTCGAGGGAGCCTTGGTCAGAGAAAGAACACTCACATCCAATGTCGCTCACGAACTGCGCACCCCCGTTGCGGGCATTCTCTCGATTCTTGAAGTAACGCTCTGTCGGCTGCGATCCAAAGAGGAATACCTTGAATCCACACAAGAGTGCCTAGAGATCGCCAAACGCCTTCATTGGTTAGTGACCAATCTTCTATCCGTCACCCGAATTGAGGCCGGGAACGTCCAACTGCAAACGCGTAAGGTATTACTAGGCTCTTGCTTGAGGGAGTGGTGGGAACCGTTTCAATCCCGAGCGGAGAGCAACCAACTGGAAGTCGTTTGGACCATCGCGGATGGTGTCCAGATCGAAACCGATCCCGAATTCTTGCGCGTTGTCGTTAGCAATCTCTTCGACAACGCCGTTTCCTACACGCCGCCAGAGAAGAGAATTCGTATCGGACTCGATTCGACCGGCAATATCGCAGTGGTGAATCAAGCACTCGACCTGGACGCAAGCTCCGCAGCTAAGGTTTTTGACCCGTTTTGGAGACAATCGGAAACGCCCCTTGAAAAGGGGGTCCACGTTGGTTTGGGACTCAATCTCTGCCAGAAGATCGTCACCCTCCTAGGCGGCACGATCCAAGCAGAGGTGAAAGAAGTCGACAAACTCTTCGAAGTGCAACTAAGAATGGTATGAACAGGGCTAACAACGGTGCGCGTAATGGGATATAGATTTGCGCCTAGACGGGCCTTCTGTTAGGAGGTTGTCGGTGAAAATTGGACCTGTCGTATACTGCCTATTAATGGCGATGGAATGTCTGGAACTTAGCGCACAGGAACCGCCCCACACGAGCACATTCCTGATCCATCCCGACCGGCTAACGTTTTTTGGAGAATCGACCTATTTTTCATTAAACCCAGGGCATGAAGTCAGACTCACAGGTCGAGTCGACGGTCTGGAGACTGAGCTCGTACTCCTGGCAACAAACGAAGATAGCTCCGTTGTTATCGAAGCAGGAGGCATCCGGCGGGCAATCCCCTGCCGCTTCGTTGAAGAACGCCTAGTACAGAACGGAAACGCTATTAGTCTCTTACGATATTTACTTTCGCGAGATGCAGTCACCCATGATTTGTATCTATTCGGAGAAGATGAAGGCCTCCTTCAAAACGGCGAGCTACAGGAATTCAAGCCCCTCTGGCGGGCTGGACAGGCTGAGGGGACGGCCGGCTTGTGGCTTCCAAACCAGTTTCTACTGGGGAGCCGCTATATCCAAGGCCAGAGCCCATCTATAGTAAGGAGGGCCGAAAATCTGGATCAAGGCGCCTCCATCGAGACGCCGTTCGGGCAACTTGAAAACACCAGTACCGTCCGGATGAGTCGGATTCGGAATCAAGAACAACTGACACGTGATTGGCACTTCGCACCCGGTATCGGGCTCGTGGCAATGGACAACACCCTCACACTGAAAGAGCTCCGCCTTGGCACTCAAGGCATACCCAAAGGCGCACACTTCGTTCCATTGAGCCATCACCGCTACTTCCCTATCGTTCCCGGATTGACTACAAAGATCGAAGGAGTCGAGGACTTTCTTGATACTGTAGTCGAAACCCAAGTGCTCGACGAAGTGAGACACATCGATCTATTAGTAGCGGGCACTGTGCAGTCAATCGAAACCCGTGTCGTCGAAGTCAGGGAATACGTCAATGGAGATCTATTTGAACTAGGCCGCGCCTACTATGCTCAGTGCATCGAAACAGCAGATGTCTACATATTTGGGGAAGACGTCCAGATCTTTCTGGAGAACGGCGACGTCGTGGTCGAAGGAGATTCTTGGCTAGCGGGCCAAGATGGCGCTGAGGCGGGAATCATTATGCCGGGAAACTTGACGATAGGCGCCACTCATCAACAAGAGCGGGTCCCAGAAGAGTCTCTGAATGAAGTGACAACCCTCTCAACTACCGACTCAATCACAGTACCAGCAGGTTCTTTCACCGATTGCCTGCGCCTAGTAGAGCACAGCTTGGAATTTCCGGACGAAACGCCGAGCATCAAAGTTTACGCCCCAGGAATAGGACTAGTCGATGACGAAGGCATCCTAAAGCTGACCTCGATGAGCGGTCCTGGAATCAACAAAACACCGATGCTTCAGATTGAAACCGCCATTAGAATTTCCTGGGCTTCCACCGTCGCAGAATACGAGCTCGAATCGTCCTACAATGCCATCCAATGGAACGCTGCCCCGATTCAGAGTCGGCGAACGAACACAGGGTTTGAAGCGTTCATCACGGCCGACAGTCCTCGCCAATTCTTCCGACTTGGAACGGAGTAGCTCCTGTTCTGTTTCTACTAGCCCCCTACCCACCAACCATTGTCAACCAAGGTGCCAAATGCTTGAGATGGAGAAGTGAGTGGCATCTCGATTAAGAATCCTATGCATCGCCCGACTGCAATCTGTCTCCCCTTAACGTTAGCTCATTTTGTTTCGGGCTCAGACCAGACCTCATCCTCGATGCCAGAACGGGGATGATTTCTCTACGTGAACTTAACACTCAAGCACCTTGTGAACCTACGCAGAGGCTTCGGTCCATGCACCCACTTCCTGGCGATATGCAAACTGATCCATAGCCTTTGGCGACGGATTACCCCGAAATTGCATCCTTCGTATCTTGCACGACGAACGGACCATAGAATCAGAACCCAATCCGGATTCGTCACTTTCTCTCAACTAGGGTGATTAATGCAACCAACGCCGCGATGTGATCAGAAGCCAATCCTGGCGCTTTTCAGTGCGTAATTAAAATGAGTCGAGGACAGTCTCCCAACCTTGAAACAAAATTCAGAACGAGTCCGATTTGCCTACTATTTGCCAAACGCCCCTCACTTACCTGCCTTTCGTCCGACTTTGGAAATGTCATGAGATGCAGATGGCGGACGATAATCAAGGCAGGGATTCAGGAAGAGCACTAGGTTGGCAAGCCAGATATCAACGACAATGGGAAAAGACGAGGCGTTGACTGTTGCAAATAGAGATTCCCTCCGTACTGGGAAAATCCAACTTCAACAGCCGAGAAAACAAGCCTAAGAACAAGGGAGTTACGAGGCCCTCTAATTTGAGTCAACTAAGTTGTCCCCGGAGCCGTGGATTGCCGGCCGCATGAGATACGTTCTATGCGCTGCGGGAGCAGCGAATCCAGTCGAGGAGCTAGCGGACTCGATAGAATTTGGCTCCGTTTGTGTTGCTCAAGTCAATGACTAACGGGGACTGCGCGTCGACCACCGGAGTGTATTCGCCCTCGACTGTGTCCGATGATAGAAGTGTCCCACTAAATTCGAGATTCAACTGAGAACCGTCGCGGCTAGCCGATAGACTCAAGCCTCCACCTCCTGGAATTGGGGGCAAGGGGCCAATCGGTGGAACCGGGATCGTTGGAGGTGCAAGGTCTGGCAGTGGCGATGCCCCGCCAGCGAGGAGTTGAATTTCTTCGATACTAAGTGCCACAGACCAAACGGCAGCGTTGTCGATGATGCCCGGGAATGGATCTGCAAAGAAATCAATTGCTCCATCCCCTACTCGAAATCCGGTCGCAACCACACCGCCCTCGAACTCCTCATCCTCGGGAAACTCAGCCACGCCGAATTCGAAGCCCTCAACAGGTTCGTCTGTTTCATTGCTGAGAATGGGTTCCCCATCCAAATAAACGGATATCACCCCTTCATCGGCGTCGTGCGTCATGGCAACATGATGCCAGGTGTCGAGTTCGAGATTCGGCTCCTCGGAATTGACAGCACCGACCCACCCGGTATCAAAACCGAGCGTGTCACCGTTTAAATAGAGAACTTTGGAACCTGGATTGTGGCCGCTTTCAGCTGGCGCTCGACCAAAGATTCCAGCCCCTGCTTCTTCTCCCTCCGCCGCTGGCTCAAAGATCTTGACCATCGCTGCCCAGGTGAAGCTATCGTTAAAATCGTAAGCTTCTGCATTCATGGCTGCCATGTGTGCGTTAAATTCGAGTGAGGTATCCAGCGCCTCCCCCGAACCGCCAAAGCCCTGATTTCCTGAAGTGATGGCGGCTCCTCCAGTGAGGATACCGTCGTGCTGGGGGGCATTGGGTGAGAGATCTCTGACCGTGTCATTCGGTGCCGAATCAAAGTCCCAATAGCTTTCAAGAAAAGGGGCGGCGTTCGAAAGCTCCCCCCCGGCGAAAACAGGCGCCGCCTCGACACTCAGAATCGCTGGATCGGAGGTTTCGCTTACTGCTGAGAAATTGCTTCCAACGATGACTCGGTACTCACCTTCATCGGCCTCGGAGGCCCCTCGAATTCGCAATTCCGCACTATTGGCCCCTTCGATGTCCTCCCCGTCTTTCTGCCATTGGTAGGTAGGTGCCGTTCCGCTGGCTGTGACTTGAAGCCGCCCGGAACGCCCTTCGGTGACCGATGTGTCGGCGGGATGTTGTGTGATACTCGGAGGACTTGTGCTTCCCCCAGCTTCGAGCATCAAGGTGACAACGTCATCTTGTAGAAGGCTGTTCCGATAGACTCGAACTTCATCAATGAACCCAACGTAGTTCGAGGTATCCTGTCCACCGAGATCACCGAGCTCGGGGAAATCATCGCTTCCGTAGCCGATTGAAAAAAGACCGGAATCAGGCTGTTCGCCAAAGGGAATGTCTGCAGTGTCCACGACATTGCCATTAATATAGAACGTTTGGCTCGCGCCCTCTTCCCCTGCTTGATTGACGATGGCGATGTGATGCCATTCACCATCAATCAACTCAGGCCCGCCTCCTGCGTCTCCAATCCAGCCAGTATCGAATCCCAAGGCTCCCTCACGAACAAAGAGGCCTTTGTTGCCAGGGCTCCAACTTTCATCGGATGTACTCAAGATATTACCTTGGTCTTCGGACTGAATCATAACCGTCCAGGTAAAGTCGCCGTGTGTATTGAGTTTGAGCTTGTCGTCTGAATCTCGAAGGTAAGCATCAAAGCCCGTTTCGATACCTCGGCCTTTGGAACCGTCCGCCGCGAAAACACCAAAGTTCTCGAGATCCACGCCATTGCCACTCGCATCTTTCCCGGGTTGGTCCGTCGTTTCAAAGTCCCAGTAAGCCGCCAAGCCGACCGCTGGATCCCAGTTCTCGACCACACTGATCTGGGCGGATTGGCTCTGACTCGAGCCAGATTGGTTACTTGCTGAGACGGAATATTCGCCTGCAGCGTCGGCTGTCGTTTCTTCAATAAAGAGGGAACTCTCGGTTGCATCCTCGATCTCTTCGCCATCTTTGAACCATTGGTAATCAACCAGGAGCCCTTCGGCCTCGACGGATAAGGTGAGGCTCCTGCCAAGGATTGCTTGTTGAGATTGAGGGTGGCTGGTGAGGACTGGCTTCGGAAGTTCACCGAGTCCGTCGATCAGGAGTTCCACAATTTCATCAGGCTCGAATGCTCGATCGTAGATCCTCACTTCATCTAGGTTCCCAAAGAAGGTGTTGGGTTCAGGAAATTCCTCGCCGTCGATTTCTGGGTCGAAGCCGCCTGGGCTGCCGGCTCCCACGCGGAAAATGGCGTCATCGGGCTCAGCAACTTCTTCGAGGGCCCCTTCCACTTCGGAGACCAGTGAACCGTCGACGTAGAGTTCAAAGAATCCAATAGGATCATCCTCGGGAAAATGTCCTACCACGACCGCGTGATGCCAGGCTCCATCTTGTATCTCTCCCTCGTATTCGGCAGCACCGACGAAGCCGATATCGAATCCAAGAAAGGATTCTTCCCCCTTGAACAATGCTTTTGAGCCCGGCAGCCATCCTTCTGGAGATTTCGAAATAAGCCCCCCCGCAAGGTCGTCTTCTACTTGGAACCAAATCGACCATGTGAATGGGCTAGCGGTATCAAATGCCGCCGAATTACTCGCCTCCAAGCTGGTGAATCCGTCGAGAACCAAGGCGTTGCCTTTGATGCCGTCGCCCGCTGAGCCGCCCCCGCTTAGATCTCGACTGTTCCCACTGGAATCCATGCCAAGACTGTTCCCATTCTCAAAAGCGTAATGAGCGACGAGTCCATCATTGAGGGCGGCGTTCAGGTTTGCGGTGCAAACAAGGAGGTAGCCCGCTAAAAGGCCTCCCTGAAACGTTTGAAGCGTTCGATGCAATGGGTGTGTTTTCATAAGTGTTGTGGCATTGCTAGCACGTCCCGTTACCAGTAGTAAGTATCTCCTCCAGCCGATATTCTGCCGCCGGGGTAACGGGATGGAATCCTCATTTTGTCGAGGTGGATAAACTCGGATGTTTTCTTCCAGGAGACATGACCATCGCCGAATAACTGGTTAACGCCCGAAATGTTTGGGACGTCGCCACCATCGCGAGGCATGTATTCAACTTCGTTATAAGCCCAGCCGTTAGGGCCATGATTGTAGCGCCATTCTCGATCCGATGCGTCGTAATACAAAATATCTGTCATGAGGATCCGACTGGATTCAAGTTGATTGTCTACCAGCTCCTCATCGGCGAGTTCGCTTTTGTCGGAATCCGGGACGAGTCCCACTCGACCGAAATAGGTGTATTGGTACTCGAGAAAATTGTGTTCGGCAAAATTTACCTCCTTGATCCAGCGATTCATCAAGCGGGCATTAATTTCCGGGCACATAGCGACCCCCTCGATGTTCTCGTTCTGCATATCATAGGCAGAGACATAGGGCTGGATGGTATCGATCGACCACTCGACTGGATTAGCTTGATTTTCAAAGCGGATGAAATTGGGACGGGTCCCCCACTGTTGCACCATCTGCATGACTTGTTCTTCGTTGTCGCTGGTTTGAGTCGTGATGGCGATTCCGTATTGACGGAGATTGCTCAAACACTTGATCTGCTTGGTTTTCTTTTTTGCCTTCGCGAGCGAAGGGAGAAGCATTCCAGCCAAGATGGCGATGATGGCGATAACAACCAAGAGCTCGATCAGCGTGAATCCGCGATTGCGAATCTGATATCGATGCAGAGCGTGTCTCATATTCTAGAGCAGGATTCAGTCTGGGATACCACGGAACGCCCAAAATGCACAGCTGTTCACAGGGTCTCCACGGGTGCTTGTAAGGGTTAATCCCTCGCACCCTAAGAATATTGTCAAAAATTGAAAAAAAATAATCGGCTGTTAAATTCGTGCCCAGCCCCTGAGAGTAATTATGCATCGTGCATAGAGTTAGAATATTAAAGAAACGCACAATAAGTGCCTTGAGAAGCGCATTAAGATGAATATGTCGGATAATCCTATGGATAGTGACTCTTTGCTCATTGAACGTGTCAAGCAAGGTAGTCGCGACGCTGCGGAAGTGCTCCTGCGCCGCTATTCATCGGGTTTATTCGAATTCTTGTTAACGATGCTGCGAGATGTGCCAGATGCGGAGGACGCCGCCCAAGAAACAATGATCAAAGCTTTGAGGGCGATGCCTCAGTACGAAGAACGAGGGCAGTTTAAGGCCTGGCTCTATTGTATTGCTCAACGCGAAGGCCTACAGGTTATTCGAAAGCGGCAGACGATAATGCGCAAGAATGTGGAGGCTTTCGAACCCTGCCAGTTCGAGAACATCGCTAGCTCCGAACGGGGGCCATTGGAGAATCTTATTGGACGCGAACAAGCCCGATCGATTCAAAGAATCATGTCTCGCCTACCGGCTATGGAGCGTAAGGTGTTCCTTTTGCGAGCGCAAACGGGTCTTTCTTTTGCTGAGATTGCCAGCCTGATGCAATGTCCGATCAATACTGCATTGGGAAGAATGAGAAACGCGTCTTTAAAATTGAGACGATGGATTCGGACAGCAGATTTTTAAGAGAGTTTTTGCCGTGGAAGAAAAAAGCAAACGAGATTGGGTCGAGGCGGCACTGGATCAATGGGATCTGGAACGACGACTGAAAGATCGCCGCAAGTTGCAGAAGATTGTTTCTTCCAGTCTTTTTGTGGTGTTCTGCATCTCCATGCTCTCGTTCACTCAGCTGCAACGCTCGCGTCCGGGCTCGAAAATAGGAGCCCTATCTAGCCAAACGATGGCTCGGCCGAAACCCTCAAAGCAGGAATCTCTCGAGCTCGCTCAAAACAGGGTCTTCGGCTTGATGAATGGGAGGCAATTGCGGAGTCGACAGCACGTGAGTCGTCTTGGAAAGGGCGTCTCGCGTCTTAGTTCGCGACTTGGCAGAAAATAAGAATTAGGAATGTCGAATGGAACTTAGACTCTGCCATTATCTATTATTGCTCGTGTTCGTTGGTACATGGCTTCCTTCATCACACATGTCTGGTGGTGGTATTCCAGAAGAGGGGCTATCCGCGACACATGCGATGGCATTTATTGCGGAAGAGATCCCAGAGCTTCATGCCGAAATTGAGATTCTTCTCAATCAAATGCCAGAAATGTCGGAGGCAGTCCATGAGACAGTTACCGCTATTCATGAAGATTATCTGCGCTTTACTGATATGAGTTCCGAGCTGGCTCAGATCTTTTTGACGATCAAGAAGCGGGAATTTCAAAATCAGATCATGGCTGAGAAAATTCAATCACTGACCGATCCGAAGAAACGAAGCTCCGAGTTCAACCGACTGACCAATCACATGAATGTGACCTTCGATCTCCATTTAAAGTTAGTGAAGGGAGAACTCGCTTGGCTTGAGAGAGAGGTGGAGGGACTCAAGGACTTAGTGGAGTCCGAGCAGGAAAATAAGAGCCGGCTCGTTCGGGAAGACCTTGAGGCTGTATTGCTAAAGAATAATCCCCTCCTGAGGATTTCAATCAGCGGACTTGGCGAGAAGCAGACTCAGGAGCAGCAGGCGGCGCTTAAGAAACTGATCGAAGGCCTCGCACCGACCGACTCTAAAGAATAGTTCGATGAGGCGACAAAGTCGGCTTGCTTCTCTCCGAAGCTTGTTGCGTCTTCACTTTTACCCAATCACCCAAAGAGACAGATGAAAAACAGACCGAATGCGCTTCAAGCCGGATCAACTGCAGTGCTCTTGATATTCTGCATGCTCGTTCCTTTCGTGGCCGCTGGGGATCCCCCCCATGTCGTCATCATTCATGGAGAACCCGAATATGGATCAGCGCAGACAATGCCCGCCCTGGCTCGCGATCTTGAATCCCATCTCGGCGTTCGAACCACGGTTCTTCGCTCCAACCGAAACGAACGGGGAGATCTTCCCAGCCTCGAGGTTTTGGATGAGGCAGATTTGCTTGTGCTTTTCATTCGCTTTCGCATGGCGAGCGATGCTCAATTTGAACGCCTTAAATCTTGGTTCGACGCAGGGAAACCGGCGCTCGCCTTTCGAACAACCAGCCATGGGTTTTGGGAGGACAAGGGCTGGTTTGTGCCGTTCTTCGGGGGGCACTACAAGGCTCATGCGCCGAATCAGCCAGGAACGTCAGTAGTCGTTTCAGCTCGACAACAGTCGCACCCCATTCTCCGTGGCGTTGCGACCAGTTTTCACTTCGGGCACGGGGGGACCTATAACACCCAACCGTTGTCGGACTTTGTGAAACCACTACTCTTTGGCAAGACCTTGGATTTACCCGCAGAACCTGTTGCTTGGACGGCGGCCTACCGGCCGGGGCAACGACTTTTTTACACGTCTCTCGGAGACAAGGAAAACTTTGAGAACGCTTCTTTTCAAAACCTCATACTCAATGCATCAGCTTGGGGACTCGGACGAGAGGTGCCTAAGGGAGGAGTGCTGTCTCTGGCTGATTCGAAGGGCACGGATGAGCTACTTCAAAATATTCCCCCGGCTCCCCAACCGTCCCAATCGGAGGCGACGGCACTTCTGCCCGAGGGAGACCTCGAGGCGTGGCAACATTGGGACCCAAGTGTCGAACCTCGAGCGATTGGCTTGGATGATCGTGCGAATACGAGCTCTGGCGGTCCCGTCTATAGCCAAGCTCGGTGGACTCGGGATCAACATAGCGTCATCGCTCGCCCTGGATTTGGGGATATCATGACGAAGCAACACTTCAAGGATGGGCTTTTTAAGATTGATTTCCTGATCCCCGAAGAACCTTCAGCCTATCCCAAAAAATTCCGGGGCAACAGCGGGGTTTTCATCGATGGAAAATGGGAAATTCAAATCGTCAACTCTTACGGCGATGAGGGAGTGGATGACAAGTATACTTGTGGCGCGATTTTTGGTGTCGCGGCGCCCACGGAGAACGCTTGCGGGAAACCCGGAACCTGGCAGTCGATGGAAGTGGCTGTCCAACGAACCGTTCAGGGGACCAATTTGTCTGTGTGGCTCAATGGCGTTCAAATTCACGATCAGATAAGCGTCTCTCGTCCGACCGTTTACGGTTTTATCGAGGAGGATGAAAACGACGACGATGACGAGGAGGAGAGCGAGTCCTTCCCGGTGGTCATCTTTAAGTCGCGGAGCTCGAAGTTGGCGAATTTCGAAAAGGACTTCACCTGCCGGGTCAGTTTTCGGACAGAGGATGATGGTCCCATTTTTGGTAAGGCGCGTCCTATGAAAGATTCTGGAAGGAGTGACCTGTCGCTGGTTGTTCGGAAGGGAAGATTGGTTTGGTCTCAGGGCAAATCAAGCATCGTCTCGAGTCGAGACCGGGTCGATGATGGGGAATGGCACCAGGCCCTGATCCGCTCCACTAAGGGGCAGTGCACGCTCTATGTCGACGGCAAAGCTCAGTCCAGTAAGAACGTTAAGGTGAATCCGACTCGAAGCGGAAGCCGATTGATCTTGGGATATGTCGCCACTGACTTTCCCGCAAATGACGACGGGGAGCCGCAACGCTGGCAAGGGGAAATCCGGGATTTTGACTATTTTCCGAAAGCACTTACGTCGAGAGAGCTTCAAAGGCCCAAGCGACGAGCCCTCAATGGGAACATCCATTGGGAAGCCGGAGGAGGGATAGAGACGTTTCAGGGAGATGCGGCGAGAGCTATTGATATGGGAGCTTCGTACACGGCTGTCGTGCGATTTCGCGGGGAAGGCAACGGACCACTCTTTTCAAAGGCTCCTCTCACGGGCCGATGGGCGCCGGATGGCAAAGTGTTGTTCGTCTCTGAGGGGCATATGGTTTTTGATGTTGGTTGGGTAGGAGCGATCGAAGCCGAGGATGTCGAAGTCGACGATGGAAAATGGCATGTGGCAGCTGTCGTTCATCATCAAGGTGCCACTCGCCTGTATGTGGATGGAAAGTTAGCAGGAAGCTCCGACAATTTAGGTCGCCCCGATGGGAGCAATCACGTCTTCAAGGTCGGAGCCTGTTCTACAGATTTCCCGGATGACGCTCCGCCGGCCTACCCCGGGCAGATCTCACATCTGGCATTTCGTGCTCAGGCGACCCCACCACAGGAGATCGCACGGATTAATTTTGGGAACGCGAATCGGGGGCGATGGAATGTTTGGCGTGAATACGAAGGCGAAAGCACTCCCCCCCTCGACTACCAGGTCGTCATGCTGGAATCAGAAGCCATTGACGAAGAGGAAGAGGAGGAAGAAGCGTCAAGCGGGGCACAAAACCTCGCATCTGAAGGAGGCCCTTTGCGCCTGCAGGCAGACTCGTCTGAGGTGCGATTCGCCAACGTTACTGTCGAGCCCTTGGGCGAGATCGATCATGCCTCAATCATTCGCAGTTGGGATGATGAAACCCTTGTCCGGGGACACCGTGTTTACGACGCCATCTGCATTACCTGCCACGGGAATCTAGAAAAGGAAGGTTCATTGCCGACCTCGCGAAAATTCTGGGAGGCCGAATTCAAGAATGGCAAGGATCCCTACAGCCTCTTCACAACCTTGGGAACCGGATACGAGCAAATGCCAGCCTTCCCTTTTCTCACGGTTCAACAGCGCTATGACGTTATTCACTATATTCGCGAATCGCTAGTCCGCCCGACGAATTTGAAAGAGTATTTTGAAGTCACAGATCGCTACCTAGCGGGACTGCCGAAAGGAATAAGCACGACGGGGACAATGACCGAGGAAATGCTTGAATACGCGAAGGGCCCCAAATACCTGCGCATGGATTTTGGGCCGATGTTGGATTGGACCTATCAGGTTGGGCCAAACAATATTGCCTACAAGGCGATTGCGGTGCGCCTCGATTCAGGACCAGGGGGCGTGAGCAAAGGACGAGCCTGGCAAATCTACGATCATGATACGATGCGAGTGGCAGCAGCTTGGTCGGGGACAGAGTTCATCGATTGGAAGGGCATTGCCTTCGATCAATCTCATGGGACACATGCGAGTATTGTCGGAGATATCGCTTTTACGAATCCAGTCGGGCCCGGTTGGGCTCATCCGGTGACAGGATCGTGGGATGATCCACGTTTTCTCGGCCGAGACAGCAAGCCTTACGGCCCCCTCCCCCGTGAATGGGTTCAGTTCAAGGGGCAATACCTTCACGGCCAAACGATCGTCATCGACTACACCGTCGGGGACGCGCGTGTTTTGGAATCCCCAGGCATGGAGAGGAGTGATGCTAATATTGTATACAGCAGAACGCTCAATGTGGGGCCATCTTCCCGGGATCTTCGAGTGAGACTCGCTCCCTCGTCCGTCTCGGCAGTCGTGGGTGGAAGCAGTGAGGCAACGGTGATTCAAGATAATGGGTTCCAGGTGCTTTCAATTCCAGCTAAGGCCACTCCGCTAAACGTGAAGGTCCTGCTCGGAAAGGTTGAGGAAAGCAAACTGGCTTTCCAAGCGATGGTGAGTGCTCCAGCCGAAGACCTGGCTCAATACTTGCATGGTGGGCCCGCGCGTTTTCCTGACATCGTCGTGACGGAAGGGAAGAACGGAGGAAATGAGAAACCATTCGAAATCGATGAAATCACCTACCCAGATGAGAACCCCTGGAATTCTTGGATGCGCATCGGTGGATTCGACTTTATGCCCGATGGAAAGCGGGCGGCTGTGGCAACATGGCTGGGTGATGTTTGGATCGTTGATGGCATTGATGGGCGGCTTTCAGAGCACCAATGGAAACGAATCTGTACCGGCCTTTTTCAACCTCTAGGGGTCAAAGTGGTTGATGGGGACATCTATGTCACATGCCGGGATCAGATCGCCCTACTCCACGATTTCAATGGGGATGAAGAGATCGACTACATCGAATGCTTCAACTCGGACCATCAGGTGACGGAACATTTTCACGAGTTTGCCATGGGCTTGCAGCGGGATGATAAGGGAAATTTCTACTACGCGAAATCGGCCCGTCATGCGAAGCCCGCTCTCGTACCTCACCATGGCACGTTACTAAAAGTGAGCCCTGATGGGGCAAAGACCGAGATTTTGGCAGTAGGGTTTAGAGCAGCCAATGGGGTGTGTCTCAATCCTGACGGAAGTTTTATTGTGACAGATCAAGAAGGGCACTGGAATCCCAAGAATCGAATCAACTACGTCCGGAAGGGAGGTTTTTATGGAAACATGATGGGGTATCACGACGTTGTTGATGAAAGTGATAAAGCAATGGAACAACCCCTTTGTTGGATTACCAACGCTTTTGATCGCAGTCCCGGTGAATTGTTGTGGGTGCCTCAAGATGCTGGATGGGGGGCACTGAACGGTCAGCTCTTAAATATGAGCTATGGTACGGGGCAAATCTTTCTAGTGCCGCATGAGATCGTCAACGGGCAGGCCCAAGGTGGTATGGTAAGTCTGGGTCTGGAATTCCCCACGGGAACGATGCGGGGACGGTTTCACAGATCGAATGGCCAGCTATACAGCACCGGGATGTTTGCTTGGGCTGGAAACCGGCATCAAGACGGTGGCTTCTATCGGATTCGGTATACCGGAAAACCAGCCTATCACATCACCCATCTTCGAGCCCTTCGCACGGGAGTTGAATTGACTTTCTCCGATCCCTTGGAGAGTCAGTCGGCCTCCGATCGAGCAAACTTTGCTATTAAGACATGGGATCTAAAGAGAACGAAGAACTACGGCTCCCGGCACTACAATGAAACCCCCTTGCGAATCGAGAGTGCTGAACTATCCAATGACCGCAAGACCCTTTTCCTCAGTCTTCCTCAGATCAGGCCAACCTGGAGCATGGAGATCAAAGTGAATGTCAAGGGTGAGAATGGCGCTCCAGTAAAACGTACGATCCACAATACGATCCACCACCTCCAGGACATGACGCTCTTTTAGAATCAGCAATCTCAGTCAGTAGCCTCCTAGGCCATTTGATTGCTTAGAGCTGAGCCCGACCTCATCTGATACGAATGCGAACGATACAGACCAAGCACGGGAACCGCCTGTGCACAGAGGATCGATCCGGAGCACAATCGATCGTTTGCCTCGCTCGCATACGCCCTGCGCCCGGCTTTGTTATCTCTTGCTGGCTGAGTCTCTGGACCGGGATACGGCTCGTTCAAAATGTTCTTCAACATCCTTACCAATATTTTCTGGAAGGAAGAATGAAGGATCATCAATGTACGGAGTAATGTAGATGACCGTTTCCACAAATCCTTCATCTCTGCTCTGCCCCTTGAAAAGGCGACCAAGAATGGGTATCCGCGAAAGCCCAGGAACACCGCTTTCTGTCGTTGATAGTTGCTTCCTAATGAGCCCTCCAATGACAAGTGTTTCACCTGCCGTGACAAGCACATCTGTTTCGATCGTCTGACGGTCGATCGCAAACTGACCTTCGGGAGCGGGCACAAAAACGGAAACCTCACCTTGAACTTTTAAGCCAAGTAACTTTGATCCGAGAACGTTCGGAGTAACATTCAGTATTACCCCAGCGGTTAATTTTTCCAAACGTCGAGTCGTGCCAAAATCTTCAGCGTTATTAGTCAGAATGATATTGAGCTCTTCTTGGAAGTCCAGATTGCCCGGTTCTCCACTTCGGACCGCCACATGAGGGTTCGTCACAACTCTTGCATCCTGGTCTTCGACCAGTGCTGTCAAATTCAGTTGAAATGAAGTCGACAGATCAGTGATTGCATCGTACTTCCCCTGAAGCCCCCCAGATCCCGGCGCAAATCGAAGATCGGCCACCTTACCTTTGGTCCCGTTAACGACGTCATAGCTCCAAGCGAAGGAGTCGCCGTGAAAATACTCAACGACGAGCAACTCTAAGAAAACGTTTGGTCGCTCACAGTCAATGGTCTGAAGGAATTTCTTTCCGCGATGCACCTCTTCGGACGTTCCTCGAACGACTACTGTATTCGCGTGAGGCAGTTCAATTACCTTAACTTTCTCAAACTCCCTTAACTTTTCCCCGGCTTCGAACGCAGTCAAATGTCTCAGAGGTATCGGAATTGTTACTTCCTTAACGTTCCGGCCGAAGAAAACATAGTTGTTGCCTTGCTGAGCAACGAGGTATCCACCGGCATCACCGACCCTTCGCACCAATTGATCGACCGAGGCATCTTCCATCACGATAGAGATGGGATCATGCAGGTCGCCTTCGACAGAGATTTGAATACCCAATGATTTTGTCAAATCAGACAACGCTTCATGGGGATGAGAATTGTCTACGATGACTTTACAGGGCGGGTCGCAAATCTGATCACCATTGGCCGATTCCGCGAAGGCAAAGATCCAAGCACAAACGATCATGCATGCTACGCCAGGCCACTCCCTTAAGATTCCGCGCAATTCATTGCTCCTTCCATAATAGATGTTCGAGAATGGGAATCTAAAAAGGGACACTCAGCCACTACGACGAAGATCCGGTCGCGCATTGGAAGAATACCAGAGAGACGTGACCAGATGACTTTATCACAGTTTCATCAGTATCAGCATTCACATTTAAGCACCTATTCTGCCGTTCTACTGCCGAGGCAGTTCCCTCAAAGTAAGGGCTTGCTTCTGCAGACTAAACACCACCGTCTTTCCGTCAGGAAGAATCTCTTTGGTGGGACCACCCGTTACTTCGAAGATCGCTTTTGTTTGTTCCTCTTCCGGCCATGGCCAGGTATGCCCTGCATAGACACCTGCTTGGCTAACTTTTTGCTCAAGCTGCTCCGTCAGATCGTCCAGTTCCTCCGTTGTTGTCTCGTGAAGGATCAATTGTTTCACTCCGGATTTTGCGGAACTTATTAAAGCGGTTTTTGCATAGGCAATTACTGCGGCCTTAGCAACCTCTGTTCCCACGATTTCCGCACCTTGGATCAAGTCTTGCCCCATAGTCGTTACAAACGACTCCGCACCCGAGTAGCCAGCAGCGGTAATCAGCATGATGCCAGCACCATAAAGTCGCGCTTCATCTTCATCCATGCCGTCTGCGATAAGTCCCGCTTCCACACCTGCTGCCGCGCCAGCGCCTACAGCCCCAAAAAACATGGCCGCTGGGACAGTTGCTGCCCCCAGAGTTAGCCCGGATAAGGCACCAGTAATGACAATACCACCTGCCATTATCAGCGGTTGCGTCGCACACTCCAGATCTGTTGGATCTGATAGCTCCGGCGACATTGAAGCCACGACTGTGAACCAAACTGAGCCTGTGTCGACAGAGAATGTTTCTCCCGCATCGATGATTCCATGTTCTAGGCACCCCACTTGATCGATCGAAATCAGAATGGGGAAGTCAGTTTTGTTTGTAATCTGAAAACCAGGCCCCTTGGAGGGGACAGGAATGGGCACTTCGTTCTTGAATTGGCCGGCATAGAACTCACGCAGATAATTAACCGGCCCTTCAACAATAGTGTCTTTATACCTACCCATTGGAGAAAAGTGTCCGTTAGTTAAATCAAGTTTTCCTGCCGGTCTCAATTCTTCATCCCCAAAGGTTATGCCGCTACGCGTCTTGCTCATGGCTACAAGCGGCCGCAGGCTAATTGCGTCCCTCGGCATGACTGCTATGCCTTCTAGGGTCGCGACTTGCTTCATGGTGAATGAAGGCAGTCGAGTCTTAGCGAAGGCCAGTGCATCGACTATTTCGCCTGACCGCGGGTTCCTGACCTTCAATTCGAAACTCCCAATAGAATGCCCCGTGACCGACCGTGGTGCATATGAACCCTGTAGGACCTCGCAAGAACTAAACTCGCTACCTCCTTGAGTACATTGGTTGCGATATAGATCAATTTCAAAGCTACCCGCCTTGAGTAAGGCGCCATTCTTTTGAATTTTCCGGTTCAAGTTGATCTCTCTGTCAGTTTTGACATCGTAGCTAACTCGGCGAAATTGGCCTGATCCCGGAAAGAATTCAGGTAAAATATCATCTTCATTGCGGTTGGCTGAATCCAGCCCGACGGCCTTTTTCTTGAACAAGTCAAGAGAAACGAGAGCAATGTCTCTTTTTTCAAAGTCTCCGAGAGTCACTGACCCGCCGTCACGCCTCATCTCGATGTAGAGCTGCAATGGATTTGACATCATATCAAAATCTTCTTTCCAGGCTTGTCTGGCATTCGAGAGGCTGAAGGCTGCGAATTTCGCCCATACCTTAACGTCATCGAACTCGCCCGGAGATTTTGAACTAGGCATACGGATATCTGGCAGACGCAAATAGGTTGTGCCTTGCTTCGTTATAGCCCGGTTTAAATTATAACCGGTGGTCGCTGGAATTTCTTTCCCTGGAGTAACACCTGTGGCCGCGTAAACGGCTTGCCTCCAACCTGAGGGCTTTCCGGTGTCGGTAAAGGGTTGGTCGAAATCGATCTGCTGTCTTTTCTTGGTCCCACTCTGAATTACCGAAAAGCCACGGACAGTAAAGGAGTTTGCGACGGCAACCTTTTCAATCTCACCGCCATCTTCAGTCGGGTTATTACCCAGTTTGCGATGCAGTTTTGCCGCTGCTAGGTCAAAAATAAGGATCTCGCTTGTTTTTTTATTTTGTAATCGAATATCCGTTGGCGTGCGTCGTATTTCGAAATAATCACCCGTGAATTCCCTTGAAGATTCCCCCTTCCATGTCGTCGCTTCGACTTGAACAAACTCAGCATTCCCACTTCTTGCCTTGACTTGGATATATTGTGCATTAAAGCCTGACGCGGTTGCGGCCTTACCAAATATCGGCATCAATGCGAAAGCAAAAATGGCGAGCAAAGAACTTAGTGGCAACTTGAGGGCACGGTGTTGTTTCAGAACTGGATTCTTTTTCATATGGCAGCAATTGTGGCTTGCAAATCGCTACCACCGCTGCGCAGTTTCGAGTTCAGTACAACAAACCAGAAGTAATTCGTTTTCTTGTCATTTCCCACCTTATTATGGGCATTCAGTCTTACAAGGAAAAAGAACCCCACAGGCCAAGCATAGCCCCACGAGTGTCAAGAAGCTTGACTTTTCCCATTTTTCTTTCGGCGGGTTTCGTGTAAAACGGAGGGGTTGCCCCGCACGCGAACACTCAGCCCTCTCTCCTCCCCCGAAGCCCGTTGTCTTTTGCTAATGCGTCTCGAATCGCGCGTTCTTTCCAACGTGCATTCAGGTTACAAACGAGTTCCTACGACAAGAAAGCCGGCCCACGTGAATTTCATTCAACAGGCAATCAAGCGAGCCCTCCTCCACTTGAGCGCTCCGAAATCTATTCTGAACGATAAACTTCCGAAACGCTTCTCGGCTCAATCTTCATGAAATGAAACTCGATGAATTTCATATACTGCTCCCAATCGAACAGCTCAAATCCATGAACCCCAGAACGAACATGATATCCTATCGCACTTTCAGTAATGGGCTGATTGATTTCTGGTTGTTGAGGCGATGAAAAAGCTACCTGCTGCTCGTACAATTCAAAGGCTGGAGCAGCGTTATACGTTCCTATCCATTGTCCCTTTTGATCTGCCCATAGATCGTGGTGGGCAGTGGCCACGTAGAGCGGACGAGGCGCAATCGTTGCCAAAAGGCTATGTTGATCCACTGGCATTTCGTGCACATTCTTGGCATACGTGTTCGCATTCGGGCAAATCCATGTCGGCAGATACTTGCACATATTGTCCAGTGTTTCGCCGAATTCACGTCGCCAGATCGCATCCCCTCCATGCCCGGCTGTCGCCAGAAGAGCCATACCAAACCGTAAATCAGTCGCCGCAGCCCACAAGGCCACCTTCCCTCCAATCGAACAACCTAGTGTTGCCACCTGGTCTTCATGAACGTTAGGGTCCGTTTCCAAATAATCCATGCCGGCTCGCAATGCGTAAGCCCAAACAGAAATCATCCCCCATTCGTTCGAATTCCTCGACTCTTGCCCGGGCTTCATGAATAGATCAATGATGCCACCAGTCACTTTCCCCTCAGGGTCTTTGTTGTCTTTTCCAATCGCTTGGTAATCGACGGTCGCGACGCCAATTCCCCGCGTCATAAGTTGGTGCAACGGAATACCATTGCGAGTACTCCCATAGCGTTGCGAATCGTCTAGGGCCAAATTCTTGCGACGGATGTCGCTCCCATTGGCAAGCAGTATTACCGGTACTTTTCCTGGAGTCTTATTCGGCACAAACAATACCAACGGCATGGTCACACTTCCGATCTTGTTCTGAAACGTGATTTCAACATCTTTTCGGGTACAGATCCCACCAAGTAAGGCACTGTTTTCCGCTAGTAATTTGAACGACTTTTTGATCGGACTGGAGGGCTGGGGAATTTCCCCAAACATGTTCTGTTCAAAGAACCTTATGATCTCGGGGCGCCTGGTTTTCTCCCAAGCTTCAACCGTGTTAATGACCTGTCCATCAAACGAGGTCAATACCGGCGGCAAGGTATAGTCAGGCACTTCGGATTCGTCATAATTGGCCTCAACGAACTTTCCCTGATAGGTTTGGGCAATAGCCACGTTGAGGGAAAAACAGCTAATGACCAGTAGTTGTAGAATTCGTTTCATTCAAAAGAATAGATCTCGTCGAGTTTTTTCGGGCGCGACCTTTTTTTACCGAGGCAAAAGGGGGTGAGGTCGGACCGAAATATCGCATCAGGTGTAGTGCGGGGTCAAGAATGAGTGACTACATCCTGCAACGCCGCGACGGTCGAAACACTTTTTCAACAATACACAGAGTCGATCACATCCCAAGCATTCACACACAAGACCGCACGGAATTGAAAGCGGCACGAAACGATTGTCACCGTGGCTGCTCAGGTTCGCCGAAAGCAACGGCTCGGACACAGGACTCACGCCCGTCCGTTTCCCCGCAATCCAAAACGATCTGCTCAAGAACTTAACGCCACGTTTCATCGAAGGGTCTTGATTTCGCTTGTCAGTTCCGGTCGAGTTGGCAGGCTTAGCCCAAGGTCTCATCGACGTGCTTCATGGAGCGATTCACCGCGGGAAGAAGCACCACCCAAAAGCACTATGCCAACACCTCAAGCCCATCCCCGCGACCCACTGTTCGGGATCACTCTCAAAGCCATCGTCACCCAGCTCGTTGAAAGACACGGATGGGAGGCAATGGGCCGGAGGATCGCGATCCGTTGCTTTCTCTTTGATCCATCGATCAACTCCAGCCTTAAGTTCCTCCGCAAGACACCCTGGGCCCGAAAAAAAGTGGAAGACTGGTACATCTCCGAAATGCCAGCCCCAGAGATCGATGAGCCTCCTACTCTCCCATCTCAGGACTAAACGCCCGGTAGGATAGCAAGACTATGGCCTTGGCGCATTGCCACTAGCTTTGTTGGCTGGCTACTGCAAGAACTTCCCGAAGACCGAGAAATTTTCTAGACTGTCCGTCAGGCACAATCTCGGTAGGTTTACAAATTTCCTGTGGCGCAGGTTCCCATCCCCGAATTCAAACTCGTTCCCTCTGAATCCAGAAGCTCAAAAGGACGCTTAGACCTCCGGTCCGAGCGTCGATGGATAAGCGCTGAAATTCTTCAGGCAATGAATCACTCGGCTATAGCCCCACGAGCAAAGCCGGCACACGAGCCAGCCCCGTGGGGTCGGAGGGGGCTTCCCCTCCGCATTCTAAAAAGCGGGATCGGGAGGCCCTCAGTTGATCTGAATCAACGGGTCCAAACCTGTAGAGTGACCTGAACATTAGTCGGAACTTCAACAGATAGTTCAACCTCAGCAGGGTTGCTCGCAGTGTTGTCAATTTCGCCTTGGAATTCGGTTGGATCACCGTGAGCCGGCGTCACCAGTACGGAAACCGGAACCACACCGCCGAAATTCGCCGCACGCAATCTTACATTCTGGGTCGTGGGAGCATTGAAAGGAAGATTGAGTCGAACCGGTCCTTGTGTCCCTGGGGCAATGTCTGATCCGGCAGCGGAGACGATATCGAGTGATGGACGTGATGCCGGAAACACAAACACGGATGAGCCTGCAGAAAGAGAAGCAGTGGGACTAAATGTCATGCCCGTCGCGCCTGATATTTCAAAGGCATCCATACGAATCCGCCCATGACCAGCATGGTTAGAACCGCTCTCAAAGCCTGATCGATGATTATCACCGCCTCTCACATTGATCTCGCCATTTCCCTCGACGGTTGGAGCGACCAGTCGAATGGCCCCGCCACTGCCTGCATTATCAACAGCATTTCTATCTGCACTAGGGCCGCCGGCAGCAAGAATACTTCCTGTACTGTCTCTTATACACATCTGACGCTGCCGACGAGCGATCTAGTGTAGATCT
>CAJXVR010000044.1 GCA_913061285.1 uncultured Verrucomicrobiota bacterium
TCCCCAGCTGATGCCTTGAAACGATGCCGGCCCAGCTGCGTTCGTTTCCGTTGGAGGCAGAAACACAATTACCCCACCTTCTCGAGCAAAGGTTTCGAGGGCGCCGGCAGAGGCTTCATCTGGAAGGCCTTCTTGCCATAGGAGAAGAGTTTGGTCTTGCCACGCATCAGGATCGGCGTTCCAGCCGGAGCGAAGCGTGGCAATTTTTGGTGGGTCTGTTTGAAAATCACCAGAACAGAGTTGCAGAATCGGCCCGGCAATCGCATCGGTGGCGATCACGGTGGCTCCTAATGATCCTGGTTCTCCGTAGACGAAGTAGACGCTGTTGTTTCGCGGGTTGGCGTCGGATGGGACCGAGAACGATCCCCAGCCAGACACATCTTGATTGCCTAAATCGACGCGGTGGCGCCAGCGCTGCTTGGCAGCTGTTGCCTCTAAGGTGAGCTCGGAGCTCACGCCATCGAGCGCGAGTTCGATCGGTAGGGTTTCACTCCCGTCGGTTGTGCGATCAATATCGAGCGAGAAGATCATCTCTCGGGAATTTGATTGGGAGCGTCGGGTCTGCTCGTGAATGCCAAGAGAGGTATCTGATTGAGTCGCCGTTGCGTCCATGGCAAGCAATCGTATTCGGACGGATTGGGGGAGGGCTTGAAATTTCTCGACCAACGCGGGCCATCGCTCATCTTCGGCTTTCCAATTGCTTGGTTGGAGATCAGATCCGAGCCAGATCTCAGCGTTGCCTGCTTGATTTTCAACGAGCCACGTAAGCGCAGCTTGGAGCATTGCCGGGATGTCAGCGGCGGCATCGGTGGAGCCTGTGAGGGGGTGGTTGACGATGCTGGCGGCAGAATTCAATCGCTGCGGGCTGCGGGTGGTCGAATCTATCAGAATTAGGTGGCTGGTTTCCTCAAAGCCCTCTGCGGTTTTCGCCATGAGTCGAAGGGCTTCTTCTCGTTTCGAACCGGAACCGGCACTCGACCGATGTTCCATACTTGCTGAGCGATCCACGAGAAGGAAGATCACATCTGGAGCCGTAGAGACAGCCCATCCGAGATATCCCCCGGTCAAAGGGCGAGCAAGGAAGAGAATCAAAGCGAGGACAGCCAAGGTGCGGAAGAGCAGGATGAGAAACTGTTTGAGCTTTGCCTGGTTGACCGAGCTTCGTGATGCCGCAACCAGGAACTGCATCGCGCCCCAAGGTTGAGGACGGTGCCGAAGTCGGTTGAGGAAATGGATAATGATCGGCAACAGGACCAGAGGCAGACCAAGGAGAATGATGGGCTGGAGAAAAGTCATGTTACGCTATGAGGTCACACGTTCGTTGTTCTAAAGACGGCAACGGCTAGGTCGGTGATCCCACTCGGGAGCGTTCAATCAGAAAATCAGCAAGGGCCTTCTCGTAGTCATCGGTGGTCAGAACCCGGCGGTAATCGACCCCAAACTCACGGCAGCCTTTCTGGACGGTCTCCAGAAACTGGCGAAAGTGCTTGAGATACTCTTCTCGAATCACTGAGGGCTCTGTCACTAAGCTGGTCGGTCCTTCAAGATCGACGAATCTCAAGGGGCGATCAAACTTGAAACTTAGCTCCTGAGGGTCGAGGACGTGAAAGAGGACCACATCGTGATGCTCAAAACAAAGATGTTGAAGACTGTCCATGAGCTTCCCGATTTCGCAGAAGCAATCGGAAAAAATGACCACCAACGCTCGACGACGAGTCCGCTCGGCGAGTTCGTGTAGGCCCTCAACCAATCCTGTTTGGCCTCCAGATTTGAGTGTTGGAATCGAATCGAGTAAGAGCTGGAGATGCGACGGATTTCTTCTGGGAGGGAGATCTAGGACCGTTTCTGTGCCGATACCGAGCATTCCTGCAGCGTCTCCTTGGCGGATGACAAGATAGGCGAGGGTTGCTAGTAGTTTCTGAGCATACTCCAGTTTAGTCTTCTCCCCACTGCTGAAGAGCATGGAACCACTGAGATCCAGGGCAAAGTAGGCCCGGAGGTTGGTTTCTGCTTCGAATTCCTTGAGGTAGTAGCGGTCCGTTCGAGCCAAGACTCTCCAGTCCAGTCGGCGAAGATCATCGCCGGGAACGTATTGCCGGTATTCGGCGAATTCGACGCTCGAACCTCGGTGAGGACTCTTGTGCAAGCCGGAGACAGATCCTTCCATCGCGTGGCGTGCGTACAAGGGCTGCGCCATCAGGCGCGATACCACCCGGGAATCGATTAATGACCTGTGACCGTCGGCTGCCACGCTATGCTTGTTGGCGTGTCATCTCGATGAGTTTATCGATGACAGTCCGGCTGGTAACGCCCTCTGCTTGGGCATGAAAATTCGTGAGAATTCGATGGCTCAAGACGGGCTCGGCGACGGCGATGAGATCTTCAGTGCGGACCAAATAACTTCCTTGAAGCACGGCACGTGCCTTGGCACCGCGGATGAGATACTGAACGGCTCGGGGGCCAGCACCCCAGGTGACCCATTCTTTCACGAAGTCAGGGGCGTCGTCAGACTTTGGTCGTGTGGCGCGCACCCACTGCACGGCAGTATCGTAAATGTGGTCAGGAACAGGAACGCGTTGAACGACCTCTTGGAATTTGATTACTTGGTCGCCCGTGATGATGTGTTTTAACTTGGCGATCCCTCCGGCGGTGGTTTCCTTCGCGATCCGTAGTTCTTCTTCCGCTGTCGGGTAATCGACGTGGATGAAGAACATGAAACGATCCAATTGCGCTTCAGGGAGTGAATACGTTCCCTCTTGTTCGATCGGGTTTTGAGTCGCTAGGACGAAAAAGGGCTTCGGGAGATCAAATACTTTGCCTGAGGCGGTCACCCGATGCTCCTGCATTGCTTCCAAGAGGGCGGATTGGGTCTTGGGTGGTGTGCGATTGATTTCATCCGCCAAAATGATGTTGCCGAAGATCGGTCCTTTGACGAAGACGAACTCGCGGCGGCCGGGTTGATCAGATTCCTGAAGAATGTCCGTTCCCGTAATATCAGACGGCATCAAATCCGGAGTGAATTGGATGCGGCTGAAATCGAGGGACATGATTTCCGACAACGAATTGATAATCGTCGTCTTGGCAAGGCCTGGAACCCCCATAAGTAGCGAATGCCCCCGAGCGAGGATACAGATGAGGAGGCGTTCGATGACCTCTTGTTGGCCAATAATTGCGCGGCCCATCTCAACCCGCATCTCTTGATAGAGATCGCGCAGATCTTTGATGGCCTGCAAATCTCCTTCATTCACCCCTTGAGAACCAGCCGTGCCGCTGGAACCGGTGCCTGCCCCTGAGGGGACTTCCTGTGTACTTGACTGGCTCATAGGATAATTCTTCGCCCGCTACTGAAGGGGAGGAACCTAGCTTGGTCAATGCCAGAGTTAGGTCGATCGGGCGTCTGTTGCGTTGTGAGCACCTCAAAAACGGTGAAAATGGACTGTGGGAGAGCTGATTTAGATTGAGAATATTGTCTGCGAGCGACGGGATGGCCACGATCTGATTCCTCGCAATCTCCGCCATCCGTCCCCCTGCGTCGGCGAATCAATGCTTCTCGATTGCTTTGACTTTCACTCCGTCCCCGTTCTCGGTGATCCTAGCGCAGAAGCGCCACGCGTTGGTCAGATTGCCGACCTTGATCAAGAGTTGGTTTTCGCCTGCTTTCAGTGGTATTTGCACCAGATCTTGGTCGGGATAGGCCGGACGCGGCAGGGTGTAAGTGTGAATATTCTTGTCGTTGACCCAGAGCTTGATGAAGTCGTCACTTCCAAGTCCGATCGTGATGGAGCGCGCATCTGGGCTCACCAAGGTCGTCCGAGCGTAGGCGATTTGGTTGTTTGTTTCGTGTTCGGTTAGTCCGAAAATGGAGTCGAATTGAATATAGCCTAAGCTTTCCTTCGGGCCGATCACCGTCCATGTCACCTCGTCGGGACGAGTTTCTGGTGCGAAGGGAATGTCAATGGATACGGCCGGCCGGCTAGCGCCATTGCTAGAGGCTTCGAAGGGACCGCTTACCTCCCAGGTCTCAATGAAGCTAGAATAAAGGTCCGCGTGGACTGAGAACGTTTCGTTGATTTCGGAGCTTGTCAAATCTGGTTCCATTTCCAGCTTCTCGTGGATTTCATTCATGATACCGATGAAAGTCGAGATTCTGTCGTGATGAGGATCGGAAGCGATGACGGAGTGGATGCCCTCAACGATCTTGGGGAGATTTGTTTTCGTCGCTCCTTGATAGACGGCTTTAATGGCGCGTTGGCCCTGGTGATGCCGAAACACGGGGTAGAGGCGAGAGACGGTTGAGATGGCTTGCTGGAAGTTTCCTGCTTTGAGATGGAGGTTTGTCAGATCCACCAATGCATTCCATTGGTCGTTGCTGCTGTAGCCACCTCCGGTGAGACGCTGTAGAAAGACGACTGCCGATTCAACTTGATTGCTCGTTTGGCAGATCGAAGCGAGGTGTTTCAGCTGGACTGCTGAAAGGGAGGGCTCACTGCAGAGGGCTGAAAGGTCCTCTTGGGCATCTTGAGCGTTGTTTCTGAGGTGTGCGACAAGGAAGCGATAGTAGCGCTTGTGGGCTTCGAACGGAAGGCGTTCGAGGGCATTGGCTATCGCTTCGGTTACAGTTGCCTCTGGAGCATGGCGGACGAAAATCTCAAGATACTCTGGGGTCCACGTTAGTGGGTCCGGCCAATTTTCCATGGCCTTCAGGATCGCAGGGACGATCTGATCTGAGGTGGGGGTAATCTTGGCGAGTGTCTCTACGGTTTTGAGCAATGTTCTGGCATCGATTGATTCAAGCGCTCGTGATAGGTGGGATTCCGCTTCTTCGCTTCGATTGAGGTTCAGCTTTGCAAGGCCGAGTTTCAACTCGATCTCAGGCGTTGGCTGAATCTTGTGGAGAATGGGCGCGGCATCCTCGATCATTGCGGCAGCTTCGGGACTATCGAGAAGATTCGAAATTATCTGGGCCCATGATTCCTCAACGAGAGCGTTGTTGGGGGTTTGGGCGAGGCTTTCAGCAAGCTTGTTTGTGGTGATGAAGGACGCAAAGACATTGCCGAGATTGGTCCTAGTCGATTCATCTCCTGACTCCCAGTGCTTATGAAAGACTTCAATTGCGGCCTCGAGACCGTCAGACTTGAGGGCAAATTGGGCGAGACGTTGAATGTCTGGGATGCTTGCCAAGCTGGTTTCGAATTGAACTTCGAGATATCTTTTTCCTACTGCATGAAGCCCCTCGGCTTCCATCCATTGGGTGAGCTGGTTTATGAGGTAGCTAGAATTGGGTCTCCCTTTCGCCTTATTGAATGCTTCGATTGCCTTATCTGCCTTTCCTAGGTAGGCGTAGCACTTTCCCATGTTGATTAAGGAACCGGCTAAGGAGTAGGAATTACGGCGGTATTTGTTCTGCGTGCTCTCGTAGTGTTGCAGCGCTTTCTCGTAGGCCTTTTCTTGAAAGTAAAGGTCGCCGATCTGAGATCGTGTGTCCGCATCAGCATTCCAGGAGAGTAATTCTGTGATCACGCTTTCTGCTCGATCCGGGGAATCATTCTGTATGAGAAATCCGATGAGTCTTATTTGATTCTGAACTTCTTCACGAAGCGTGGGGGCCGGTGGAAGCTGATTGACGATTTCAATTGCCTCACTCGTACGTCCCGTCTTTGAAAGCCAGCCCGCCCGAGCAAGGGCATAAGTCTGATTGTAGGTATCGAGATCAGCAAGTTTGGTGTAAAGTGTATCGGCTCCCTCTCGAAGCCCGGCGTCGGCATAGGTCTTTGCCAGGAGATGGATTAGCTCGATATTGGGTGTTTCTTCGGCCTCTACCTTAGTTTGGATAGCTTCAAGGAATTCTCTGATCTTCCCGCGATTGCGATAGATTTGCTCTGCCGTTCTGAAGGCATTCTCCCGGTTGTACCGTTCACTGTAGCGGATGAAATTCCAGGCTAGTTCGATCGGGGTCTTAAAGTCACCTTCGTCTGTGAGGATTTCAAAGAGGGTTGAATTGCGATACCGGTCGAGGTAGCCATCGTCTTTGTGTTTGAGGATAAGGCTATAGGCATCGGAGAAGTACCCATATTGCCTGAGAAACGTAAGGTGGCGGCTAAAGGAATTCGCGTCGGGCTGTGCTTCGAACCGTGCTTTCTGCGCTTCCTTGATGGGAGTCAGAGATCCATGCTTGGCGTCAAACTCAGCGATGGCTAGTTTTGCCGCTTGCTTTCGTGACGAATCGGCGAGTTCGGCAGCCCGCTGGAGTGACTCCCGGGCTCCGCGGACATTTTGGTTTCTCTCTTGGAACCGTGCGAGGGTCCTATAACGATTCTCCGATTCCTTTTCCTGGGCCCATTCCGTGAGCATCGTGATCGCCTCGGCATTGCGGTTCAAAGAGAATAGGGTGTCGGCTTGAAGCTTGCGATGGGTTTCTGAGCTCGGGTCTTGGCTCACGAGTTGAGTTGCCAGCTCCAGCGCCTTGGTTCGATCTTTTTGATCGGACTGAAGATGAAGTTGGACGAGTTCAGAGACCAGTTTGGAGTTGGTTGAATCGTTGTTCACGACGCGCGAGAGAAATGCTTCACGCATCTGTGGCTGGTTCGAATTTCGGTATCCGTTGGATATCGCTGTGATGAGATCGATATCGGATCCTTTGTAATTATCCTTCGCGAGAACTGCTTCAACAAAGTCCCCGAGCTGATTGCTCTGAACGTAGAAATCTGAAACGATGCGACTGAACTCCCGTCGATCATATTCTTGCATGGTGCTGCGATTGTATTTTTTGAGCATGGCCTCAGCTTCGTCCCAGAGGCCATGCTCTGAAAATGAGTTGATTGCCTCGCGGATGTTGTAGAATCGGGGGCCTTGGAATCGGGATTGCTCTTCGATCCAATCGTTGAAAACTTTGGTGCCCTTTGCGTAGTCGCCCTTCGCTAGGTAGATCTTGGCGATGCGCCGCTTGTCGTAGAAGGTCTGTATGAGTGCTGGATCTTTGATGCTATTGAATACCGCATCGATTCGTCCTGTTAATTCTCCAACCTCGAGCAATCCGTTGAGCGCATTTGGGTCGCGCCCGGTGTTAGCGACCTTAGCGAGCTCGGCGATTGCGTCGTCAAAACGTTTTTCAAACAAGGCGATCTGTGCTGTGAGTCCGAGGGCAATGGGATCTTTTGCGTTCTTTTCTAAAAACCCCTGATGGATGGTTTTGAGTTCCTCAAGGCGTCCGGTCGAAGCGTAGACGCCGGTTAGATGTTGGAGGGTGCCGGTGTCGACATTGCCTTGGGCCCGAATCGTGGGTGAAGCTAACCATTGGCGATAGAGTTCGATAGCGTCGTCGTGCTTTCCCTGTTGGATGTAGACGTTGGCAAGTTGGCGATTGAGCCACGGGTATCCCGGAGACATCTTGATTGCCTTTCGATAGAGCTCAGCGGCTTTCTCAAATTCGCCGTTCCGTTCGAACTGATTAGCAAGTTGTTGGATTTGATTGGGGTTCGTTGCTCGGCTGGCGAGTTTATTTTCCATCTCAACGATCTCTTTCCCTTTGCCTGAACGTTGATAGAGATCTCGAAGTTGCCAGCTGATTTGCTGATAGATATTCGGGTTCGTCTTGAGCAATGTTTCGTAGATCGCGGTTGCTTTAGCGAAGTCACCTTTTTCTGTATGATAACGGGCCAAGGTCTGCTTTGCCTGGGTGAGGTGGGGGCGTTTCTGGATAAGAGATTCGTAGACCTCAATCGCCTTGTCGCGGTCATTGTTAAGCTGATGGATCAAAGCGAGGTTCTCATGAAGGCGAACCGAACCCGGTTGCTGCTTGAGTCGATTGGAGAATTCCTCTACCAGTTGGTCGCTTTTCCCTGCTTGAACGTGGTATTGATGAAGGTTTCTGAGGAGAGTATCGGTAGGGCGGCTCGTTGGCCCTGGATAGAAAGAAACGTAGCGATAGTTTTGATTCGCTTTGCCGTGAGAGGAGCGATCCCAGGCTTCTCGAGCGAGGGCAATTGCTTCTTCGTGCTTCTCCTCTTCCGCATAGATTTTCGCGAGGAGTGCCAGGGCTTCCCCGTTTCGACTGACTCCGGCAAGATGTTCTTCGAGAAGAGTCTTTGCTAGTTCGGTTTCTTCTGCATTGATCAGGGGTTGAATCATGGTCACGAGTTCCTTCGGAGGGACTCGTTGATGGATCATTTGCCGGATGTGCGTCGATGCATCCGCGTAGTTCTCGCACAAGAGGGAAACCGCTGCTTTGGCTGAGACCAGCTTTCGGGCGTAGGAGGGAAAGCGGTCTTCGGCTGCTTGGTAGAGAGCGACCATCTTCGCGCAATCATCCTGTTCCTCCGCAAGGTAGAGCGAAAGATTGAGCCACTCTAGTCGATCGCTGGCAGATTCAGCCAAAGTTTCTAGCCACGCTTGGGCTTCGTCAAATTCTGATTCGGCCAGATGATAGGCGACAATGAGTTTGGCTGCGTCCCATGCGTCGTCCTTTGCTTTGGCGCTCTTTGCAGTTGTGAATTCATTGGCCAGTGTTGTCAGCGGTTCAATGGGATTCTCTCCCGGCTCGGTCATGGCTCGAAGTTGACGCACTGCTTCGGCTTTTTGATAGTCGACACGGCCGATGATCGCTGGGGGAAGGTTCATGATTGCAGCCCCTCCGAATCGTGCCGACGGATTGCTGTTGTCAAGTGCGGGCATATAGAGTTCGGCTCGAGGGCGTCGCAGCGCGGTGCCCGAGAATTTTCGTGGATCGGTGATAAGGATTTCGGTAAAGAGTTTCTTTGCCTCTTCCTGATTGCCTTGTTGGCTATACATCTGCGCGAGACTCATTCCCATATAATGGGCATACTGGGGTGTGGCATTCTTACGTGCTCTTGCGAGGATCTTCGTGGCTTGTTCTACTTTTCCTTGCTGTTGCATGACGGCTGCGATCATGGAAACTGTTTGATAGTTTCCTGGATTTTCCTCAAGCATCTGTTCCGTTAAGGCGATGGCTTTTTCGTCTTCTTGGGTTTGAAAGTAGAGAGGGATCAATCCTTGGAGCGCCTTGCTTCTTTGTTTTGGGTGCTCTTCAGCGAGGCGTTCTAGAAGCGGAATTGCCTTGCTGTGTTCTTGATTGCTTGCGTAGTAGAGTGCCGTTTGTTGGATGAGCTCGGAGTCGTTCGGCGCCAGTTTAAGAACCTCTCGTGCTGTTCTTAGGGCATCCTCGACCCGGCCGTAGGATTGATAGACGAGCATGAGGTCTCGTTTTGCCTGTGTATTCTGTGGCTGTTGCTGGACTTTTTCGAGGAACTGCTCGATTAGCGTTTCTTCACCAATGCTATTCTGAGCTAAAGAGGCCATGAACCCAATGACTTGGGGGCGGATTTCAGCGAAGCTTCCTCGGGGGGAGCCCCCGTAATAGCCCTGGCCGTAGCGTTGAATGCCATAGATGAACATGTAAGGGTTCATGAATTGCTGATTGACTAGGGCCCCTCGCTGGCGGCGCTTAACGGTTTTCTCTTTCTGTGGCTTGGGATTTTCCTTCGCCTGCTTATCGCCAAACGCTAGGAGTTTTTG
This sequence comes from uncultured Verrucomicrobiota bacterium, assembly GCA_913061285.1. Lineage (GTDB taxonomy): Bacteria > Verrucomicrobiota > Verrucomicrobiia > Limisphaerales > AAA164-E04 > UBA2970. The sequence goes on from CAJXVR010000044.1 coordinate 9,532, forward strand.
GAGCTCAGTAATCGCATCCATCGAGCGCTCTGTCGAAGCAAGCATTTGGGCATATTCCCAGCGACGTTTATAGTCGAAGTCATCCAGGGCAACGGCTTGTTCTTTGTAGTCGATAGCCTCGTTGATGAAGTTCTCCCGTTGAAGAATGCTCGCCAAACGATCATAGGCTTTTGGGTTCTCCGTTTCTTCTGTGATCATTTGTTCCCAGGTAGATCGAGCTTTGGAAAGATCCCCCATCTGGGCGTAGATGGTTCCTAGTTTTTCGTATTCATAGGCCGAAGGTTTTCCTCGCTGAGCGATGAGTTGCTCGTAGTAGTTGAGTACCTTTTGAAAGTCTTGAATATCGTAGGCTGCCCGGATAAGAGCCTGGAGGGCAGGGGTTTTATCATCGACGGACTGGAGTCCTTCCTCAAGGGTCGTGAGGGATTTAATTGGATTGCCAGATTCCTGATGGATTCGGGCGAGTTCCTTATAGGCGCTGAGTTTCTTTGGAGTGTTGCGAATGCGTCGACTGAATTCGTCGATAAGGTTTTCTAGTGAGTTTTCGTATTGATGAATCAGCGCCAGACTTCCAACGGCGCTGAGTCGAGTGGCATCTTCCTTCGCGGTGTCGAGCATTTTTTGGAATGAAGCCATCGCTTCTCCATAGCGCTTCTCTTGCATGAGCGCAGTTCCGTATTGGCGGTGGTAGTCAGGTTCATTTGGTTCAAGGCGGAGGGCGTAGCGGTACTGTTGCAAGGCGTCGTCATTTCTTTGAAACAGTCCGTAGACTTGTGCGAGATCGAGTCGGGCTTCGGCATCGCCAGGCACCATTTCAATGATTCTTTCGGCTGTGGCGATCGATTCATCTCGAAGATCGAGGGATAGATAGATCTCCAGAAGCTCTTGTTGGTAAACGCGGGCTCGCGTTTTGTCTGAGGCTGCAAGGCTAATCAATTCTTCGATCGCTTCATCGATAAGCCGGTTCGATTTATAGGATCGAATGAGAGCCCTTCGGAAGTCCGTGTTGTTAGGGCTGAGTTGGGATCGTTTTTCTAACAGAGACAGAGCCGATTCGCGTCTCCCTGCTCGATCATAGAGTTTTGCCAGACGGCTAATCACTTCAATGGACTCTGGGTTTTCGGCAAGCTCGGTCTCCCATTCTTTCTGTTTTGCGTCGAGAATCTCGAGCTTGGCGTAGGCGTCGAGGCGACCGGTTTCCCCTCGATCCTGAAAGTAGACGTTTTCAGATTGCTGAGTAAGGACGGTGAAGGATTCGACGGCTTCTGAGAAGTTCTCCTGTCGCATTAGATTTCGGGCAAGTTGAAGATGGAAGTCGAGATTCTCAGGGTCCTTTTCAATACCGGATCTCCAGTGTTTCTCGGCCTTGGCGAGTTCCTGATGGGCATCGAGAATCGAGGCGACTTCGGCAAAATCGTTCTGGGTGGACTCATCCCCCTTGAGGACTGACTCCCATGTAGTGATGGCAGTTGCGTTCTCGCCTTTTTCGTAGAGATGTTCAGCCAGCCTGAACGTCCATTCCTTATTTGGTGTTTTAGCAACGGCTTTTTGGTAGTAGGTAATAGCGTCATCGGGGAAGTCATAGATTTCGTACCAACTTGCGAGTTCGGCGAGGGTAGCGGCAGTGGGATCATCATCAATCAGGCGACCCCAAGTTTGTTTCGCTAGCTCGATGTTGCCAGAGCGCCAATGGGTCTCGCCAAGGCGTCGGAGATAGTCTGAATCAGCGGGGAATAGCTCGATCAGTTTCTCATACGTTTGACTAACATCTTCCGTTCGATCGAGGCGCTGATAGAGTCCGATCAGTTTCTCGAACGTGATCGCATGCCGAGGGTTTCGATCGAGTATGTTCCGGTATTCGGTCTCCGCATCGTTCAGTTGGTTCATGCGGAGATAGGTTTCGGCGAGAAGATCGCGAAATTCGATATCGGTTGGGTTCTGGTCGAGGCGTGCTTTGACGTAGTTGACCAAGCCGGCGAGATCTCCCATGTCTTCATACACTTGAACAAGCCGAAGTTTAAGATCTTCAAAGAGCCAGTTGCCGGGTGAGACCAGTTCCAGTGCGGCTTCGTAGGTCGCGATTGCCTCGGGATAGTTTTCGGCCTGCAATTGACAGTTGCCAACTGATCTTAGAGCGCGACACTTTCGGTACGGATCACGGTCTGATAGAGAGGCAATGTGTCGATAAACTTCTATTGCTTCATCCCAGAGTCGGTTCTCTTGATAGATATCCCCGAGTTCAAGTTGAGCAAAGAGATCGTTTGGTGATTGGGCCGTCACTTGCTGCCAGACCTCGATTGCTTTCTCTGTGTTTCCTTCCCGGAGAAAGAGGTTGCCCAACATTCGGGATACTTGAGTGCGAGCTTCGAGCTCGGTGAGGCTCGTGAGGGCTTCTGTGAGCAGCGTGATCCCTTTCTCATTTTCACCTTCACGGTAGTAGAGTGTGCCAAGGAGACGGTTGTATTCCGGTGGGTTTTGATCACCTTGACTGACATTCTCGAGTGTTGCTATCGCGTCCTCAGTACGAAACTGTCGGGCAAATATTTGTCCTATAACGATGCCTGCCGATTGCTTGCTCGCTGAATCTTGAAGCCGTGGTTTGAGCTTCTCGATCCAAGCATCGACGCCTTCAAGGTTTAGGTAGCTCTCGAAAACGTGAGCAAAGGCACGATCTTGAAAGGGGTTTCGTTCAAGCACTTGCTCGTATCGTTGACGGATCCTAGCGTCCCGGGAGTCGAGAGATTCTGGTGAGTCGGCTGCGATTGCCTGGAGGGTTCCCCAGAAGGCGGCGAACGCTAGCCCGGCGGAAAGGAGGTGCCTGGATGTGGCTTTCATGTTGTTTTGTTGTTTTTGGGATTCGAAGTTAAGACATTACTTGAGCGTCATCCGTTGAAGGTGGGTTGAAAGAAAACGATTATCCGTAGCGCTGAGCGCTGTCTTGAAACCATCCGCGTCCTGCGAGATCAAGTCGACGGAGCGCAACGTCGAGAATGAAAAGGAGGAGCGCCATCATGAGTAGGGACGGCCAAATCGCTTTCCGAACTGTGACGGTTTCATTTTCCGGGACGTCAAAGAGCGTTTGGTCGTCAGGGTCATAGTGCCCTCCTGTCACGGTCGCAAGTTCTTGGAGAAAGTTGGTGTTGGATCCTAAGTGACGATACTCTGGTTTGTAGGAAACGGTCAGTCCTCGAGTGATATCGGCAAAGACATCGGGTTCGCCGTTGTCCCCTGGAGTGGATTGGCGGATCTTAAAAAGATAGCTTCCCGTCTGATCAAGACTGAAATCGGTGGCGTAGCGGCCGGGGCCGACTTGTCGGATGGATTTCTTCTCAATGGAAAGATCGGGGCGGATCAGTTGGAGTTCGGTGGTGAGACCATTGAGATATTGACCTGAGCTGTCGGCGCTGTCGAGGATGAGGGATCCCGTGTTGCTGTAGGAGTCGATTGTGGATTCCGTGCCACGGTTGAGGCTGGACCGCATCACGTCTCGGATAAGCTGAGCCCAGAATTGACCGTAGCCGGGCCAGGAAACCCAATCTGCGGCCCAGCGACTCTTGGCATCGGAGGTAAAGGCAGCACAACGGCCAAGACCCACTTGCCAGCTTGCGAGTAGGGGGTCGCCCCGTTCCGTAACCATAGATACTTCGGCAGTGGCCTTAGGGGTTGTTACCACATAGCCGAAGAGGAAGGGGGCCAGTTCCCAATCGATCGATCGGATGGTCTGATGGTCCTTGAATATCTGGGGAAGAAAGGGTTCTTCAACCAGGGACGATTTTGACGCGTTCATCGTCTCTTTCGTAAAGATCTGGGGAATGTCGTAGGCATCAGACGTGAAGTAGTAGCGGCCTTTTCCCCAACGAGCGATGTCCTGAAGGAGATCGCCATCAGCTCCTTCTCCGACGGCTACGGTAGAAATGGTAATCATCTCACTCGCCATCCGGTCGCTGATGCCGGCGAAATCACCTGGTTGAGAATGGCCGTCGGTTAGCAGAATCACGTGTTTGAAGGTTGCTGGAACCCCAAAGAGGCTTTCTTGGCCCATGACGAGGGCTGGATGGATGCTGGTTCCGCCCCCGGCTTGAATCTGTGAGATCGTTTGAACGATGCCCATCTGATTGCCGGCACTCTGGAGGTCGACGACATTGTAAGGATCTCCATCGAAGGCGATCACGCTGACGTAGTCGCGATCGTTGAGTAGCTCAACGGTGGCGATGGCCGCTTCTTTAGCAAGTTCCATCTTGTCACCGCTCATGCTTCCTGATTTGTCAATAATCAGCATCATGGCGAGACTGGGGGTGTCCTTCTTTTTCTCGGATCGCATCCGAAGCGGGAGAATATCTTCGATGGCGGTTCGGTAATAGCCGCCGAGACCAAAGGACTCTTCGCCGCCGATCATCACAAAGCCGCCTCCCAGATCTTCAACGTAGGAGCGAAGTAGATTCATCTGAGTGACCGAGAGTTCCGTGGCGGGGACATCAGAAAAGAGGATCGCGTCATATTGCGCCATTTCATCAAGGGTGCCCGGCATTCCCCGCCCCTCGCGAATCTCGACCCGGATACTCTCTGCTTCTAAGGCTCGGGCGAGGTAGCGGGCATCGCGTTCATTGCCCTCGAGCAAGAGCACCTTCGGTTCGCCTGCTACGGAAACGATTCCCGAGGCAAGGTTGTTGTCCGCATAAAAATCATCAATCGCCGTAACGCGAAGTTCGTAGCGTGTGAGCCCCTCAGTGGCCTGCGTCTCCGTAAATGTGATGGCGTTGCTTCCTGGTTTTATGGTGAGGTCCTGGGCTGCGATTTTGAATCCATCACGGTAAAGGGTGAATGTTGAATCGGTGGATATAGAAGAATGGGCAAGGGCTGTGACGGCGAAGGACTGGCCTTTCTTTACCTCAGTTGGAACGAGAAGATCTTCTAGTAAGACTTCATCCCTCTCTTCCGCGCTGAATGTCTTGGTGTAGATTTTAATTCCCTGCCGGCTCAGACGCTTGGCGGTGTCGATGGCGTCGCCCTGGGTTTGGTTGCCATCTGTGAGTAGGAGAATTCGCTTCAATGAATTAAACGGCAGTGTTTGTGCGGCATGTTGGAGGGATAGTGCGATATTTGAATCTGAGGTCGGATTGTCAGTGGATAAATGCCATTCGGTGGAGTCATTTGATTGTCGATGAGTTGGTGAAGAGACCAGTTCACTCTTCGATGCGAAAAGACCGAGAGCGAGTTCGCTGTTGTCTGGTTGGATTGCTTGTAGCTGTTTGAATTGATTGGTGATTTGAGTGAGCGCAGATTCTGGGACACTTTCCGAAAGATCTCCAAGGACCCAGAGTGCAACCGATCGAGATTGAGAGGTCCAGAGAGCTCCTGCCAAGGACAAGACGAGTAGTATAAGAATGAGACAGCGAATGGTGAGAGAGAGAATGCGTTGGCCCCAAGAGCTGTCGGTTAAGCTTACCCGCAAGGCAGCCACTGCTAGGGGGATCAATAGCAGTAGCCAAAGAAATGCAGGATTTTCAAATTCCAAAGGCATCACTCAATGAGTCGACGGTGATAAAGAAACCATTCGGAGATCGAAAGGAGGGCTGCAACCAAGGCCACGAAGAACCAGGGCTCGTAGCCGAGGCGAAAACCGCTGCTGATCTCGTGGAGCTCTGACGTTGATTCTATGGGGATGGTTGGGCTGCCGCTGATCTGAGTTTCGCTGGGCGACTCCAAATTGACGGCAAATAGAGGCTCTACCGAGTCTTCGCCTTTTGCCAGCCAGTAGAGGCCGACTTGGTCAGCCTGGACGAGTGATTCAGGTTTGTTGAGGAACTGAACGACTCCATCGGGCCCCCTGACCTTGTCGACTGCGGTTCTTGGCTTATTCCCTTTCGCGAAAGTCACAAGTTCATCGCGCGAAAAACCCTTCCCAATTTGAGGATTCATCCATGCATCGGCGTGTCCGCTTCCTTGCAGGTGGCGCACGGCGTTGGCGACCATGATGGGAAAGGCGACCCGGAGGGGAAGATCGGTGGCCAGCGGATCGAAGGCGACGATCATGACCTTTCGGTCGGTCTTCTCTTGGAGCGCAATGAGGGGGGATTCGAATGAATGGACGAGCACTTCGAAATCATTCGGTAATGAGAGCTGTTGTGCTGATGTTATTGAGATATTCTGTAGCCCGAGATGGCGGTTGATGGGATGCTCTCGAATCCAATCCGTGATCAAGGGGGATTCAAGATCTCCTGTTCGGGTGATGCCGAGATCGCCTGGCCACTGATTGATGAAGATGGAGTTTCCTGCTGGTGTCGACTTGGGTGGGGAGCTCGTATAGATCGTGACGTCGAAATCTTCGCTGGGCTTGACGGCGCTCGGTCCGACGACCTCGAGCTCAACATTCCGATCAGTAAGCAAGGCACTTTCAAGGAAGAGATTACCCGTGATGACGAGCTGAACCTTGATGGGGTCGGGAGGTGCCAGAAGAGCGAAAGCACGGTTATCGATAGAGAATGAATCGGGGTGGTCGATAAAGACCTCGACGGTGCCGCCATCTGCCGAGTATTGGCGAATCAAGCGTGTGATCTTTTCGTGTGGCGGTATGGTCAGTTCATACGCGTCTGTGAGAGCCCCATTGATTCGGAGTTCGAGAGGGGCGGTGACTGCCTGATCTGATCCATTCGTGACCTCTAAATGGAGCTGGAAATCTCGGGGTGAATCTGGGAGCGGTCGGACTTGGAATGCTGTGATGCCCACGTTGTGACTCGATTCTCCAACGTTGAGATAAGCGAATTCAAAGGACTCTTTGGGCTCATACTTGACTGCTTCAAATGCGCCGTCGGTCACGATGTAGACATGGGTGTCTTGTTCGCTTGGATCCAGATGATCGAGGAGGTGGAGAGCCGATTCGAAATTCGTTCCGGTATGGATCGGACGCAAGGACTCAAGAGCCGATTCGAGATCTCGTTTGCTATTGGTGAACGGACGTATGATATCAGCTTCCTGATTCACGGAAACGAGCATCAGAGTGTCTCCCTGCGCCATCCCCTTAACCACGTCAGAGGCATGTTGCTTGGCCGCTTCGAATCGAGTGCCAGCCTCTTCTTGCACTAACATGCTCGCTGACGTGTCCAGGAGAAGGACGATTCGCCGAGCTCCGGTAAGGCCCTCTGAAAGTATGGGACGAGCCAGGGCCAAGGTTAGAAGGAGAATGAAGAGCAGCTGAAGGAGGAGCGATAGAAGTTTCTTAAGCCGGGTTAGGGAGGTGACGGTTTGTTCGTCCCTAAGAATCTTATCCCAAAAAAGGAGCGTGGGGACTTGGACGCGGCGGCGACGTTGTTTGAGTAGATACAGTGCGATGACTGGGATGAACAATCCCAGAAACGCGAGCATGATTGGGGAGGCTAGACCCATAAACTACTGAAGAAATTTCTCCCGTCGCAGCATCTGAATCACCACATCTTGGAAGGCTTGATCGGTTCGGCAACGAACGTACCCGATTGCCTTCGAGCGACAAAATTGCTCTACCGAAGAGCAATAGCCTTGAAAGGTCTCACGGTATTTTCTGAGCATTCCTTCTGTGACAGTGATGTCTCGGAATCGGTCGTTCTCGCAATCCAAGAGACGAAGGTCTCCCAAGAGGGCTGGTTCTGCTTCCTGGGGTGAGACGCAGTGGACAACAAAGGTATCGAATTTCTGGTACCGGAGGGTGTTGAGCGCGGTTATGGCGCCGTTAGTGTCGTAGAGATCGGAAAGTAAGACGGCTAGGCCTCGCTTCACCTTGCTCCCGCTAAAGGTTTTCATACAGGCATTGAGATTTGTTTCTCCTTCGGGCTTTAAACCTTCAAGGAAATTCAGAAGTCGAAACACTTTGCCTTTACTCCGCACCTGTAGCATTCCAGCGGCGGTCTGGGGCAAAGAATCCTTGAAGGGAATGACATAGACTCGATCGAGCCCCGCCAAACCAAGATATCCAATGGCCGCGGCCATCCTTCGAAGAAAATGAAACTTGTATGGCATACCGAAATCGCTGGAACCAGAGCAGTCCAGGAGAAGATAGATATGAAGGTCTTCTTCTTCTTCGAAGAGTTTAAGAAAGAGCTGCTCGGTTCGAAAGAACACATTCCAATCGATAAACCGAAAGTCGTCACCGGGAGCATAGGGGCGGTGATCAGCGAACTCGACACTCACACCTTTCTGTCGGCTGCGCCTCTCGGCTTTCAACTGGCCTGAGAGGATTTTCCTGGCGATAATATGGAGATACTCGAGCGTTTCGAGGAAGTTGTCCCCAAACAAGGGTGCGTCTCGATCGTCGAGTTGCTGTGTTTCAGGGATGGTCACAGCGGTTACGAAGCGTTCGTGCTGATCGAATCGAGGATCTCTCCGACGATCTCGTCTGTTGGCGTTTCTTCTGCCTCGCCTTCGAAATTTAGGAGCACTCGATGGCGCAATGAAGGGATGGCAACGGACCTAAGATCGTCGATGGAAACGTTGAATCGACCGTCGAGAAGGGCTCGAACTTTACTACCAAGGATCATGCCCTGAAGTCCCCGCGGGCTGGCTCCGTATTTAACGTATTTCTTGACCATCGGCGTTGCAAACTCGGAATCTGGGTGGCTGGCGATAACCACCTTAGCGGCGAATTCCTCGACATGTTCGGCAATAGGTATCGCTCGTACTATTTGTTGAAGCTTCACGACTTCGGTGCTCTTGATAACCGCGGACGCTTTGGTTTCTTTTCCTGCAGTTGTCCTCCGAGCGACTTCGATCAGGTCTTTGAGCGAAGGGAAGGAGACGAGGAGTTTGAATTGAAATCGATCCATTTGAGCTTCCGGCAACGGGTAAGTGCCTTCCATCTCGAGCGGATTCTGGGTTGCCATGACAAAGAAGGGTGGCTTGAGAATATGCTGCTCTCCATAGACGGTGACTGATTTTTCCTGCATGGCTTCAAGCAAGGCAGACTGTGTTTTTGGCGTCGCCCGATTAATCTCGTCAGCAAGAAGCACTTGGGTGAACACGGGGCCCGGCTGAAACTTGAAGTGTTTTCTTCCCGTGGTGTCTTCATGAACAACACGGGTGCCGATGATGTCCGAGGGCATCAAGTCGGGAGTGAATTGGATTCGCGAAAATTTGCTGGCAATGGTGTTGGCGAGCGTGTTGACGAGTACGGTCTTTCCAATTCCGGGGACGCCTTCAAGAAGAACGTGGCCGCCGGAGAAAAGCCCGGTTAAGACATCCTCGATGAGCCGATCCTGGCCGACAATGACCTTGGAAATCTCCTTGTGAATCTTATCGAATCCTGCCGCGAATTTCGTCGCGTCCCTCTTGAATTTTGCAGTTGGATCTGGCATGTGTCCCTTAGTCGACTTCGTTGATTCCTTCGGGGCGATCATCAGTGGTGCTGTGATAGCCATTGTTCACTCCTTCAAACGATTTCGCGGAGAAATCCATAGAGAGTGAATAAAACACTTCCTTCTCGGCTCGCTGCGCGGCCTGTCCGATTGACTACGTTATTGGGTCAGTCGAGTCCTATGAAACGGAAAGGGGCTTACTCCTTAGGGCGAATCGTCTGAAAGTAGCGTTTGACGTGAAAGCGATGGCTGAGTGGGATGGTTTCACTCTCAATCGCTTCCTCTGCGACTGCGGCGAACTCGGCGTGAATGTCTTTCATTGCGAGCTGACTTGGTGACAGTTGCCCTTCGGTGATTTCCGTCTCTGTTTCGACAGGTCCATCACCGGCTTGGCCCGCGACTTGAAGAAGCTGTCGATAACTCTCTTCTAGGCGACTAGGATCCGTGAGGGGTTCGTCAGAAGAGCCATTGCCCGCTCTAAGGCCCCCTTCCTTATTACTCTTTGATTTCGGAGCAAGAGAATAGCCCCCGATGTTTGAGTTGCACTGTCCGATACAAGCTTTGCATTGGCCCAATTTGTTACAGGCCATCGCCATTTTCCGAGCCTTGTTCACCTTCTTTAACTTATCGCCCATCGATTTGCAGGCGGAACAAAAGCCTTCGGTGTCGGAACTCTCGAGCGCTTCAGCTGCAGAGGAGAACTCGCCGCTGAAAGAGTTGCTTGATGGCTTTCCGAGTTTCGCGGCCGCTGCACCGAAATTCATGGCCAATTGTTTCTTCTCTTCATCACTGAGGCCTTCTTTGCGCGCTTGTTCCGTGAGCTTTGCTAGTTCTTCAGCGGCTTTGTCTAGGTCCTTTTCCTGGATCGCTGTGGCCACTTGCTGCGTGCTAGCACTCCCCATCAGATGGGGGACGACCACGTTGAGTTCGCCTTCGAGATGCTGCACTCCGAGTTGTTCAGTTTTTTGCCGCAGTTCCTCATCGAGACGAGCGAGTTCAATCATTAGATCGCGATCGGAGAGTTCGCCCTGTTCGAAGTCTTTCTGAAGTTCGCGAAGTTTTTCTAGTGTTGCCTGCAATTCTGGATCATCGTCATCAGCAACAAGCTCTTCTTCCAGTGCTTTGAGTTCCTCTAGTTGTAGCTGCTTCGTTTGATCTATGGAGGCCTCAACAGTATCAACGATAAGGAGATTGGGGGCGAAGAGGCTGGCAATGAGTAGCATTGTTCCTAGAGCGAACCAGCGACCGTGGGCTGGGAGCCGGAGGCGAAAGAGTTGTCCCGCATTGATTTGCTGGGCGTGTTCGACGGCATCGGATATTTGCAATTTCTCAGGGACGCTGTGGCCCGTAGTTTTCGCGAGGAATTGCAAGGCACTTGTGACCCGGTCTTGCAGCTTTGCTTTCTCATCGAGTGCGAGCGCCGCATTGAAATGTGCCTTCTGATTAGCAAAGGCTCTGTAGAGAGCGATTGTGACCGTACTTCCCATGCAGGCGAGAATGATCCAGACTGAGCTGATTTCAGAGCCTCGAAATTGATTGATTGCGATCGCCATCGCCGAAATCGGAAAGACAAGGGTCGCTGTCTTGATGCCGTAATCGAAGAGATCTTGGGCTAAAAGCTTTCGGCGAATCGAAGTGAGGAGGGAGGTTAGCCGCCTACGTTCTTCCGATTGGGATTCTGATTCCGGGTTATTCATCTTGGCGCTCTCTTATATCATATTGGATTGGGTTTCTATAATGCGTCTTCCCTGCCATCCCTACGACCTCCCATTGAACCGTTAGTTCTAACATTGCCAATGTTGAGGCGTCAAGTATTCCACTGGTTACTACCGTCCGGCCCTAGTAAGCTCGCTCAATGCCATGAATCTTCTTTTTCCTAATGTGCGACATAAGTGTCTGTATGGGCACTTTGTGGCTTGTTTTCTTCGGCCGGCTTCTAGCTGCAGCCACGGATAGAGTATTCGTATTCCAGAGTATGACGATTAGGAGGCGGAAATCGTTCAAATTAAACGGATATTGATATCTTTCTGCGGTGTCCTTGGTGTTCGAGGCCTGTTCCGGAGGAGCGCTTCATAAGGTGAGACGATGGCTCGTATCGGGGGGCGCGCTGGCTACTCGATGGAGGGTGTGTTAGAGTTCGAGTCTGGACATGAACTCTCTATTGATGATGGTGCAGCTGTCTGAGCTGCTCGGGCTTGTTCTCGTGGTTTTGGCTCTTGCTGTGTGGACAATGCTCAGGATGAAATCTTAGGAGCGGTCGCTGGATGTTCCTTGCCAGCCTATCACGGCTTGGTCAGACTATGATTGGCCGCGTTGAAGGCGTTGTGGCCGGTGGATTTGCCTGGCAAAACTTCTTTCTCCCAAACAGGTAGATGAGCGGCGTGTTCCGCGATAATGGTGTCCATGGTCTCGTCCCCGGCTAGGTTTGTCCATTCGTTGGGATCGCTGCGGTGGTCGTAGAGTTCCTGAGAGCCATCGCGGTATTGAATGAATCGGTAGTGGCTGGAGCGAACGGCATAGTTGCCAGGTCCGAAACTCGTGATCGCTGGATGGGGCCAGTGGGCATCGGGGACTTGCATGAGAGGAACGAGGCTTTGTCCTTCTTGCCGTAGATCGGCTTCGAGGCCGGTGAGTTCCAACAGGGTAGGGAAAATATCCAGGAGTTCGGCCGGTCGTTGGGTCTGTTGGTCAGCTGCGAATCCGGGAGCGGAGATGATGATTGGCACTCGAGTGCCATCTTCCCACAGGGTCCGCTTGGCCCAGCGTTGCTTCTCGCCTAGGTGAAAGCCGTGATCGGAAAAGAGAACGATGATAGTGTTGTCGGCGTGGGGACTGGCATCAAGGGCATCAAGGACTTTTCCCAGACAGTGATCCGCAAAGGAAACGGATGCCAAGTAGGATTGAACGGCATGCTCCCATTGACCGGCTGACTTGACCCATTCGTGGAGAGGAGACACGTGTTCCTTATTGGTAAGATCAATCGCGTACTGGCTCAGGTCTGATCGGTCGTTGAGTTGAACCTTCGGAAGTTCGATTTGATTTCGGGGATGGAGGTCAAACCATCGTTGGCTCGCGTACATGGGGACGTGGGGACGATAGAAGCCCACGCCTAATAGAAAGGGTTGTTTGTAGTCTTGTTGAAGTTTGTTGACAGCCCAATGGGTCGCTTTCATATCGGGCATCTCTTCATCGTTATTGGGAAAGACGCCCCAGTCCCAAAGCGGATGCCCGTGAGGCTGGGATAGTTTTTCTTTCGGGCGAGGTCCGAATCCCCCGTTGTTGCCACCATATTCTTTGAAATATTGTTTGTCGTTTCCGTGAAAAAGCTTGCCGACTGCCATGGTGTGATAGCCGTTGGCTGCCAGGTGTTCGGGCAATGTCAGGACGCCCTCGAGGGCCGGTGCCTGGCTTAAGGGCGGGCTTAAGAAGTAAATGCCCGTTGAGTGAGGATATCGTCCGGTCATGAGACTCGCCCGGGACGGATTGCAGACCGGTGATTGGCAATGGGCGTTGCTAAAGAGCGTCCCTCGCTTGGCCAATCGATCTATGTTCGGGGTCAGTGCTTGAGGGTGTCCTCCGAGGCATCCGACCCAGTCATTGAGGTCATCTATCGACAGTAAGAGGATATTGGGGCGCTCAGCGCCTTTGAGTTGTCCGCCGAGACCGAGTAGAACGAAGAATGAGACAGACCAAATAATTGAAGTGCTTCGCATGAGTCAGGATTTCTTAAGTTGGGAGTTTCAGCAGCTTAAGGAAGCGAACGATTCTTGGCAATCCCGAGGGTCTCTCCCGGCCCTAGCATAAACCGGCGACTCGGAGGTATGATTGAGATCAGGGATGATCATTGGCTTGTGTCGCGGCGAGAATCGAGCAAGGCCGTTGCTGCTGATGTGTCGGCCGTCGGATTCGATTTCCCGGGGCCTAGTTCGGGATCGAATCCCGTTCTGCGCGCCTCGAATTCGACGGCGTTTTGAGTGCTTTTCGGCTGCTGCTCCGCTCCCTATCTCTGTTTCAGTCGTGAGTTGATGGCCGCCTTGCTATCCTTGTTTGATCGATACATGTTTTTCATAAGTCTCCTGTAGATATCATCTTAGATATTCCGGCTTGTTCCCATGGGAGCATCGTGGTGTGGTCTAAAGTTGACTCCAGGATGTCTGGAATTGAGCGGTTCTCTTGTGAAACGGCTGAGTGACAATCGGTCTGTCTTGGGGAGATTTGGCAAGAAACGATGATGAAGCCAATTGACTCGTTGACCTTACCTGCTGTTTTATGGCGGGACTTATGGCGAAAATTGCACGAGCTCTCATTTCTGTGTCTGATAAATCCGGTTTGGTGCCCTTGGCTCAGACCTTGGTCGATGCCGGCGTGCAGATCATTTCTACTGGCGGGACGGCAAAGGCGCTCCAAGCAGCGGGCCTGGACGTGACGGAGCTTAGTAATCACACTGGCTTTCCCGAGATGTTAGATGGTCGCGTAAAAACGCTCCATCCTAAGGTTCATGGCGGACTCTTGTATGTTCGTGGCAACGAAACGCATGAGGCAGCGGTTGCTGAACACGATATTGCCCCGATTGATCTGGTGATCGTGAATCTTTACCCTTTTGAGGCGACGGTGGCTAAACCGGATGTCACTCTCGAGGAAGCAATCGAGAATATTGATATTGGGGGGCCATCAATGTTACGTAGCGCGGCAAAGAATCATCGCAGCGTCACGGTGATTGTTGACCCTGATGATTATGAGACGGTGGCGGAGCAGGTGCGAGACCAGGGTGAAACCACCCTGGCGCTTCGACAACGGCTGGCAGCGAAGGTCTATGCCCGGACGGCTGCCTATGACAAGGCAATCACAACGTTCTTAGGAAAGGCATTCGACGACGGAGCCGGTGAGCCTGAGACTGATACTTCATTGCCTGAATCGCTCGAGCTGAGTCTGCCGCGCGTTCAGACCCTTCGCTACGGTGAGAATCCGCATCAAGAGGCCGCCTTGTACGGGAATTTCAACGACTTTTTCTCCCAACTCCACGGGAAAGCTCTCTCTTATAATAACATTCTGGATTTGACGGCTGCGGCAAGCCTGATTGCCGAGTTTGATGGCTTTCCGCCCACCCTGGCGATTTTGAAGCACACCAATCCTTGTGGGGTTGGCCAGGCCAATTCGTTGAGGGAAGCTTGGGATAAGGCCTTTGCGACCGATCGTCAGGCTCCCTTTGGTGGAATCATCGTTTCGAACACAGTGATGGATGGGCCGTGTGCCGAGGCGATACGTGAGATTTTCAGTGAGGTTATCGTCGCGCCGGAGTTTGCTCCCGAGGCGTTGGAAATTTTAACAAAGAAAAAGAATCTCCGCCTCCTCAAGATGCATCAGTTCCCGCATCAGAAGTCGGATCTACAGTTGCGCGCTGTCGGCGCCGGTTCGGTGCTGGTTCAGGGTGCGGATACCTATCTCGTGCCGGAATCCGATCTGAAGGTCGTTACCCAGCGGGCTCCTAGTGACGATGAGCTCGCGGCGATGAAGTTTGGCTGGCGCATTGTGAAGCATGTGAAATCCAATGCCATCGTCTATACGGGATCTGATCGAACTTTGGGGATTGGTGCCGGGCAAATGAGCCGGGTTGATTCGAGTCGTATTGCGGTTTGGAAGGCTGGTGAAGTGGATCTTTCGCTCAAGGGGAGTGTGGTTTGTAGTGATGCGTTTTTCCCCTTTGCTGATGGCTTGATTGCGGCGGCAGAGGCGGGTGCAACGGCGGCGATACAGCCTGGTGGTTCAATGCGAGATCAGGAAGTGATTGACGCCGCGAATGAGCGCGGGGTGGCTATGGTCTTTACCGGAAATCGCCATTTTCGCCATTAGGCTTCGAGAGTGCGGCAGCCTCAGATCCAGTGGGTATGGTATTCATGGGATCGATGAGGCTGAGCTACTCTGGGCGACTGACGGTGAATGTCTTGCCGATGCTCGCATAGTCATCGCCACCGAGTCGCGCGAGAGGGTTGAGCAAGCTCGGATCGACCTTTGGCGCCGCTGAGCTGGCATCGCCAAGGATGCCGTCGGCAATGTGGATCTGTTCGATCTGACCAAGGATCAGGCCTTGCGGCGTCTCTCCGATTTCGATCACCTGGTGGAGACGGCAGAGCATGGCAATCGGGGCTTCTGCTAAACGTGGTAGTCGCCAAGACGGTTCCTGAATCGTGGGCAAATCGTTGGCGGTGACTTCCGATGTTCCGTAGGGAAGGGAAGCGGCTGTGGCGCTGACCTGGGCGGCCTGGCTTGCCATTGGGAGATGCACGACAAAGTGACCGCGCTCTTCAATGTTCTTCCACGTGTCTTTCTTCGAACCATCGCGCTTCTTTCCTGCCGAGATTGAGATGATTGGTGGTTTGCTCGACACTCCGTTGAAGTAGGAGAAGGGAGCTAGATTGTGAGTGTTGTCACCATTATCACTGAGAACCCAAGCGATGGGGCGGGGAACGATGCATTGAATCATCAATCCATAGATGGCGCTCGGAGCAAGGCTTGCCAGTTCAATATTCATGCTTGGCTTTGTAACAGATTGCTTATGGCGAAGCGAGATTCTCTCTCAAATGGGCTCGAAGTTGGTCGATTGCCCAAGCGGTCGATCCGATGGTGATCAGGAGACCAAAAACGATGCGAGAAATGATAAGGTCGAATGAACCCACCGAGATCCCCGAGACGAATCCTACGCCCGTTATAGCCATCAGCGATGCGATGCCGAACCACGGAAGGAAGAGAATAATTCCGACAGATATGAGCCAGGCTCGGGTGGTGTTGCGAGCCGTTAGTCCCCAGCGAAGTCCGAGCCAGGCAAGCGCGTAGGTGTCTACGATCAATCCGCTCAGGGCGAGGAACATCCAACCCAGCCACCATTTGTTCCCGAAGGCCAGGGTCAATCGATCACTAGCGAAGTAGGATGCGAGAAGGTCGACTCCGATCAAGAGAGCGATGGGTGGTAAGAAGATTCGTTTCAGTCCGATCAGCCAGCCGTCGAGGATCAGATCCCAATCGAGTGGGGTTGTCAGAGTCAGTTCGAGCATGCCGGATCGACGCATCTCGGTCATGAGGTGACAGGCGATCCATCCTACCCACAGTTTTGTTAGGAGATGCCACGAGATCAGAACGGCGAAGAATGCTTCGACACTTGAAGTCATTCGCGCCAAGGCCACAAAGAGGATGCCGGAGACGACAATGAGCCCAAGGCCGATCGCTAGTCTGTGCGTTCTGTTGCCGTACTTGAGTATCAATAACCATGAGATAGGATTCTCGTTCTTAGTATCCTCACTCTCAACGGGAACGCCGCTCATAGGGGAGTGATCCAGTTTTAGAAAAGCACGCCATTTGAGATTCTGATTCGGAGCGTCAGTTCGCCAATGAGAGCGGAGCCATTTTCCGGCCAGACCTAAGATTCCCCAACTCAGCAGGTGCTGCATGAGTAGGCTTATCACGAATCTCGATAGCTGGAATCTCGGACTGATCGGATCGCACAATTGGAAGCTAGAGAGAGGGCTGAACAAGGCCCAGCCACTTGGTGGCGCGGTAGGCGTGATGGTGTTGCTTGTTGGGGGCAAAGTGGCCAACGGTAGGGCGCAAATAATCCCGAGTAGAATCAGTCCGAGCAACAGGGCTGTTCTTCCTTCCCGGGCGAAACAGGATGCCAAGAGTCCCGTTGCCAGGGCGAGAAAGATACTGTTCAAGCCTAGGGCGATTACGGACGCCAATTCCATCAAGGTCACGCCTCCGGCCAGAATGGCAAGCGACAGGGTCAGGCTACAGGCTAGAATCCCCTGGATCGCTCCGGTTCCCGTGGCAACGAGTTTTCCGATGAGTATTTCGAAGGGCGTCAGTCGGGTCAATTGGAGGAGCTCTAGTGTTCGCTCTCTTCGTTCACTAGTCAGGGAATCGGCGGCGAGGAAGAGTGCCATCATCATGCCATAGGCTAACATCATTCCGGACATCCACCAGAACACGCCTCGGCTAGCGGTACCTACGAGCGCGATGTTGTGGGAGCCGGGGAGGATGAAGCCGATGCCGACTAGAGAGGTCAGAATACCACTGATCAATCGGAATCGGTAGGTTCGCGGGCTGCGGGCAGCGATGCGAAGCTCCCGTTCAATGAGAGGGGGAAGGCCCATAGCAATTGGCAAACGCGAGTGATCTAGGGCGTGAATACCCAGCTCAAGTAGCCTGCCAGTAATTCAGGGGCGAAGAAAAGCACGGCTTGAATCGTGATGCTAAAGCCGCCGAGAATGAAGCCTGCTAACGCGTACTTGTGTGCTGGGTTCCAGCGAGTGTTGCTTTCCTTGAGGGTCTTTCTTCCAATCCAAAGGCTAAGTCCCGCTAGGGGGAGTCCAAGGAGCGGCACCAAGCCAAGCAATCCCATGGTGTAGACGCGGAGCGAGCGTTCCGCGAGCCGAACCTTGAGCATAGGATCGAGGTTTGTCATCACTGAGTATTGACAGTCTCAGGCGGGAAATTTGTATAACTAAGCTTCGATTGTTGCGCGAGCCGCTCCGTTTGTTGGCTATCGATTAAGCTGATTTCCCGTCGTAACTGGGCCAGGCTACGAGCGTTCACAATCGCCAGTGTGATGACCAAGGCAACGAGGGCGAAGATCGCAACCGTTGCGTAGCCGGAATTCTTTTTCTCAACGGGCCTGGGACGCTTCATTCGGTGTCTCCTTTCTCCTGGGGTGTTGAGACCGCTAGGAAGCTAAAACGAGGGTCGATGCGGACGGTTTTTTTCTTTGTTTTGAGATGGATCTCCCATCGCCAGGCACTGACCTGATCGCGGGTTTCTTTAATAAAGCGACAATCAGCGACGCCACCGAGGAATGGCGAAGCGGCTGAGCCATCTCCAATGCTCCGCCAGAGCGTTTCGTCCTCAAATCGATAGCTGACCAAGTCATCATGGTTTCTCAATTCCAACCGGACGGTGGTGTCGTTTTCGGTTAATACGGCGACTGATTCGGCAGAACGAATATCTGCCCGCCAGATCTCGCCGGCGCGAAGCACTCGAGTGATGTCATTATTGTTGCGCTCGAGGTCTCGATGAAAGCCTAGGAGCCTCAGATACATGTTAAGCCCAAGTCCCACAATCAACATCACGAGGGCGATGTAGACCATACACTCCACCAAGGCAATCGCTCTGCGGCGAGACTGTCTTCGCTCTGTAGGCGATTGGAATTGGGTCTTCATTCTTTGGTCTAGTGAGGTAGAGGAAAGCTTCGGTGCACGGGACCGCCGTAGCCTCGGTTCTTGGGTTTCCACGAAAGCCGTATCTCGGAGTCGGACCGGTCGAGGGTAAACCGACCCTCTGGCAGAACGGCTGCCGCTTCGCCTGTGACCAAATAGCGATGGCTGCCGAATTCAAATTGCTGCCATTCACCAGCCTGGAGGATTTCTGCTTCTCCATCAACGATGCCCATTGCTACCGAACGATAGTAGAGGGCTCGGCAAAGCCGTCGTTCCTCGCGAATGTTGCTTGTGAGAGGAAGGATCGCAACCACTAGAATCACCATGGCGAAGACGAGGTCGAGCTGAAGACTTCCCCGCTGTCTTGCGAGAGAACGTGCGCGCGGGTTTTTGTGCTGTGATTGCCTTACCATAGGGATCCTTGTTCGATAATTTGCGTGATAAGGTGAAAGGTGCTAATCGAAATGGTGGCTGCAATCAGTCCGTTGAGCAGAATCATGCCGACGGAAAAGACCTGAGCGGAGAGTTGTTCCTGTTGCCTGGCTTTCGTGTGCAGGCACTCCCACCAACCCTTGAGTGCCGCTTGGAAGCCGTTGGGCTGATGTGCCGCTAGACGGAGACGCCAAGAAAGCTCAGGGGTGGCGTCGAGCCGTGTGATCGCTGTCTCAAGTGACTCCCCATTTGCCAGAGCCTGAGTGCAGCGTTTGACTCTGCCTTTGAGAACCTGATTCGAACTTGCCGTTGCTGCGAGAGTCAAGGCTTCTGATTCTGGAACCCCGGAATCGAGAAGTACGCCCAGCATGATCGAAAAGTTTCGGAGTAGTCGTTTTCGATGCCAAGGAATAGACATCGCTACGGCGTGAGTGACGGGGGCGATGCCGTTTTCAATCCAATGCCTCAAGCGAGGGCCTCCGACGTAGAACAGAGCCCCGAGGTAATAGAGGCCGTATAAGATGGAGAGAACTACCAGAACCTTAGGCAGCAGGGCAGTCGCATATTGGATCACGGGAAGTGATCGGACTCCATAGTCTTCGCCAATCATTTGGATCTTTGGCCAGACTTGATAGATGAAGAGCATGAGTGTGAGTAAGCTGGGAAGGGCGACAAACAGTCCCATCAACAGGTGGTTCGTCACGTTCCTCACTGTCGCCGCAGCGTCAGTGAGATGCGTTTGGCACGCCGGAAGTACTTTGTTGAGGCTTCCCAGGGATTCGCCGACGCTCAGAATGCCGGCGATAGTTTCAGGCAGTAAGCGAGGAACTCTTCGTAGCCCTTCTGCAAGGCTGTGCCCTGATTCGAGATAGCCCGCGAGAAGATGGAAGCGAACCCCTAGAGCAGGGTCCTTGGTCTGTGAAAGCTCTTTGATCGCCTGGGTTGGGTGGTAGTGTTGGGTAGCTTGAAGTTCAAGGAGATCAACGAGAATCCGTGCCCGTTCTTGTCGTCTCAGCGGGAGGGATACCAAGTAGTAAAGCCCATAGCAAAAGGCCGCTAAAGGGAGGTACACCGCCATCATCAAGGTCGCGATGTTAAAGAAGGTTTGGATGAGAGATAGGGACATCGCTATATACCGCCGAGGGCGTCCAATACCGTGGTCATAGATTGAATCATGGGAAATATCTGGAGGATCAATAATGTCACAGTGAAGAGAAGGGACACCGGGACTGCTGCCACCATAAAGAGGTTGGAGCGATAATCTGCCCGGCGTCCGTAAAGGACAGCGGCTTTCTCAAAACCCTCTGCGATTGATTCGCCAGAGCTTGCGATAAGCCAGATAAAGAGGGGTGGGAAGCTGCGGCTTCCTTTTGCGATCGCAGCGAAATCCGATTCTCCGTTGGAAAGCTGTTCCCTCCACCGGGTGAGATCCTGTTTGGTTCGCGCGTGGGGTTCCATGAATTGTAGGAAGTCGAAGGTTTTATCAAGCGTTAGTCCTCCCTTCGTGAGGGTGGCGCAGGCAGCAGCGGTTTGGGCGAGACTGGCTTCACGAAAACCAGGTAGGTGCCAGCGAGCCATTTGCCTCAGTTTTGGGATGCAGACGAGGGCTAGGGCAATCAGTAGGAGGACCCCAAAAATGGCCGGGGATAGGATGATGAGTGAGCGATAAAGTCCGAAGACGAACCCTGATTGCTGCTTGGAAATGTAGATATCACTGAACTGCTCGACCATGCTGGTGTAGAGTTCGGTGAAGGAGTAAGCAAGAAAACTAGACACTAGGAAAGCGGTCAGGAGGACCAGGATCGGATAGACGCTGACGCTTCGGAATCGGCTCCAGAGTAGGCTGGATCGATGATAGTGATCTGCGAGAAGGATCAGGATTTGATTGAGTTGACCAGACTTCGCCCCTGCATTGACGAGTCGCTTGTAAAGGCTGGGAAAGGAACGCTTGTTGATGGCATCGGCTAAGGGGCTTCCCTGTGCCAGGTCTTTGACCAGGAGATCGGTCTCGCGCTTCAGTGGACCCTTTTGAAGATCGCGGGAGAGTTCAGCAAGCGCCCCTTCCAGTGGGAGGCCGCTCTTTAGCATGCTAGCGAGCTGCTGATTGTAGAAGGCCAGTTCTTCGGATTTCATATTCCCAGTATTCGGTTGATCTCTCGATTGTCGGTAACCTGGAGATTGATCAGTTTCTCGGCCGCTTGTTTCAGGTTTGGGCTCGGCGTTCGGGTAAAGGGTCTTCCTTGTTGAAGCGTGGCAAAATCTTGTTCCCCAATGGTGAGTGTCTCAACGAGCGGGACTCGTCCATGGTAGCCCGTATGAGCGCATTGCTCGCAGCCACGGGCGTCACAGTTTTCACAGCAGCGTCGAACGAGCCGTTGATTCACGATCACTTTCAATACGGCGGTTAAAGCGAAATGGTCGTCGACCATCACTCGGAGGCGATCGATAACCCCGTGACAGGAGCCCGCGTGAAGTGTCGCAATCACTTGGTGACCTGTTAGCGCGGCGCGAATCGCAATGTCGGCTGTTTCGTCGTCTCGAATTTCTCCGATGACGATCACTTCCGGATCTTGGCGGAGCAGGTGCCGGATGGATTTGGGGAAGTTGAGTCCTCTCACCTCGTTGATCTCCGTTTGCATGATCCCCGGGATGATCTGCTCTACCGGATCTTCAACGGTAATGATGTGTCGGCTATCGCTGCTTAGAAGGTGTTTGAGGCAACTGTAAATGGTGGTGGTTTTTCCGCTCCCCGATGGGCCCGTTAAGAGCATCAGTCCCTGTCGTTGATGGAGGAATCCTTGCAGAATGTTAAAGGTGCCGAGGTCAAGACCAAGTTGATCGAGTGGCTTGATCGTCTCTTCGGTGAATAAGCGGATGACTATTTTCTCCCCTGATACCGTCGGATAGGTCGAGACGCGGAGCTCGTGTTCGATGCCCGCGTCGTTCCGATCGATGCGCCCATCTTGTGGGATGGAATGCTCGTAGGTCTTGAGTTTGGCGAGGAACTTGATCCGGCCGATGACGAGGGATGCGACTTCCGCAGAGAGGGACTCTGTCTTGCTGAGAACGCCATCCAGGCGAAACGAGACGTCGGCGGATCCGTCCTGTTGAGGTTGGATATGGATATCACTGACCGAGGCGTTTTGAGCTGCCTTGATCAGTCGACTACAGATTTCAGGTGCGGATTCAAGGAGAGGCTCAGGCTGTGGTTTTTGCTGCATTGCTTTCTCCTTGTTTCCGATCGACCTGTCCTTACTTGGTTCTCGTTCTGATTGACATTGCTTGACGAGAATCGTGTCAGAGAAAGTTGTTACTTCGGAATTTTCTCAAGTTCCTCCCAACGGGCATAGAGACGTTCGGTGTCTTTGCGTGCTTTTTCGAGCGTTTCGTTGAGTTCCTTGGCCCTAGTCCCGTGTTCTTGATGGAAGGTCGGTGAGGCAAAGAGCAATTCGATGCGCTCGATTTCCTGTTCTATTTCCAGGATGCGTTCTTCCATTCCTTCGAGCTCTTTCGCTTCC
>CAJXVR010000045.1 GCA_913061285.1 uncultured Verrucomicrobiota bacterium
CTACACTAGATCGCTCGTCGGCAGCGTCAGATGTGTATAAGAGACAGAACTTCTTTGGCGACTCGGTGGACGATCTCTACCTGAAGTCCGAGCTCTTTAGCGAAGCCAACGAGAGGAATCATGATTTCAGGTTTCGCTTTGATCCCTTTCTTCTGAACCTTTGCCGCCGCCTCAAAGATGGCGCGTACCTGCATTTCGGCGATTTCAGGATAGACGATGCTGAGTCGACAACCGCGATGACCGAGCATCGGATTGAACTCGTGCAAGTCGTGGACTCGCTTGGTGATGACTTCGACAGACACGCCGAGTTGCTCGGCTAGCTGTGACTGAGCAGCGTGATCGTGTGGCAAGAACTCGTGCAATGGCGGATCTAGCAATCGAACGGTTGCTGGCAAGCCGTTCAAGGCCTTGAAGATACCTCGAAAATCGCTTCGCTGATAGGGAAGTAATTTCTTCAACGCTTTGGCGCGGTCTTCGATTTTCTCTGCAAGGATCATTTCGCGGACGGCGTCGATGCGATTGCCTTCGAAGAACATGTGCTCTGTTCGGCAAAGGCCGATACCGGTGGCACCGAACGCGATGGCATTCTTCGTCTGCTCTGGTGTGTCCGCATTGGTTCGGACATCCATCTTGCTTGCCTTACCACACCAGGTCATCAATTGGGCGAAGTTTTGGTAGGTAGGGCTCTTCTTGGGATTGAGCTTCTTATTGACCAAGACTTGAATCACTTCTGAAGGAGCGGTTTTGACCTGCCCAGCGTAGATTTCGCCGGAGGTGCCATCGATAGAAAGATGGTCGCCTTCTTTGAATTTGGCTTTCCCGGCGCGGACGGTCTTCTTGGCATAATCGACATGTAGATCGGCTGCCCCGCAGACGCAGACCTTACCCATTTGACGTGCTACAAGGGCTGCGTGAGAGCTGACACCGCCTCGAGCGGTCAAGATGCCCTCGGCAGCGATCATTCCTCGAAGATCCTCTGGAGAGGTCTCGACTCGAACCAGGAGGACTCGTTCTCCGCGATCAGCTGCCTCAACGGCGCGGTCAGCATTGAGATAGATGCGGCCGGTAGCGGCGCCAGGACCGGCGGGAAGGCCGGTGGCAATGACTTTCGCCGCTTTGATTGCTTGACGATCGAAGATTGGTGCGAGCACTTGATCCAGCTGGTCAGCAGGCACTCGAGTGACGGCTGTTTGCCAGTCGATCAGGCGCTCTTTGACCATTTCACAGGCAATCCTTACGGCGGCAACACCAGTACGCTTGCCGTTGCGCGTCTGCAACATGAATACCGTGCCTTCTTCGATGGTAAACTCGAAGTCCTGCATGTCGGTAAAATGGGTTTCCAAGACTTTCCGGATTCGATCCAGCTCTTTGTAAGGTCCAGGCATTGCCTTTTTCAATTCAGCAACCGGCTCTGGTGTGCGAACACCTGCGACAACATCTTCGCCTTGGGCGTTGATAAGAAACTCACCATAGAAAACCTTCTCACCGGTGGCTGGGTCGCGGGTGAACGCAACGCCGGATCCGGAATTCTCACCGGTATTTCCGAAGACCATGGCTTGCACATTCACGGCTGTACCCCAGGCAGCAGGGATACCGTATTTTCGGCGGTAAACGATGGCTCGATCGTTCATCCATGAACCAAAGACGGCACCAACGGCACCTTCGAGTTGCTTCCACGGATCATTAGGGAAGGCTTTTCCTGTGCGGTCCTTAACGAGTTTTTTGAATCGTCCAACCAATAGTTTAACGGCTTCTGCATCTAGGCGGGTGTCTTCGACTTCGCGCTCTTTCGGAAAGAGTTCTGCTTTTAGAGCGTCGATTTCTGCCTCAAAGGGCTCTTCGTCTTCGTCTGGCGTTTTTTGTACTCCCATCACGACATCTCCATACATTTGGATGAAACGACGGTAGCAATCCCACGCGAAACGAGGATTGCCCGAGGACGCAGCTAAGGCCTCAACGGTTTGGTCATTGAGTCCGAGGTTAAGGATGGTGTCCATCATTCCAGGCATGGAATCACGAGCCCCGGATCGAACAGCAACGAGAAGCGGTTTTTTGACATCACCAAACTTCTTGCCAAGAATGCGTTCCATATTACGAACACCTGCCTCCATCTGACTCTTTAGTTCAGTGGGGTACTTGTGCTTGTTGTCGTAATAGTGAGTGCAGACCTCGGTAGAAATCGTAAATCCAGGAGGAACAGGCAAGCCGATGCGTGTCATCTCTGCAAGATTAGCTCCTTTGCCGCCAAGGAGTTCCTTCATCTTGCCGTTACCGTCGGCTTTGTTTTTTCCGAATGTATAAACGTATTTCGTCTTCTTTGCGTTGGCCATAATTCGATTTGACTAGTCTTGGAGATCCGGGGGAACTCCCGTTTTGGTACCACTGACCAAAATGAGCGAGGAATGTAGCAGAGAGCAATCACGTGTCAATTGTTGAGTTGTTTTGTCAAGTCTCAAGTCGTTGTGTGGCTGTGATTCCCTGAGGGCGTTAGGGGTTAGGTTTGGTTTGTTCGTCTGATGGGTTCGTGGGATTCGTACGCGTGTCTCGACGAAGGGGGATTACAATGACGCTAGGCTTTTGCAGTTTGATGAGAGTGATCCTTTGATAGGCTACTGCTCGGTCAAGTAGGCTGCCGGAGAGTGCTCTTATGAAACGATATCAACTAAAACAGAAGGTGTTCACGCTTGGAGATAGTTACAAGATTTGTGATGAGAATGGTGAGGAACGGGCGAGTGTTCGAAGTCAGTTATTTGCGGTTGGAAAGAAACTTTTCTTGGAGGATCAACAAGGGAATGAGCTTGCAATGATCCGTCAGCAAGTATTTTCCTTCGGTCCGACTTTTGAGATAAGTGTCGGAGGAAAGCAGTTGGCGATTGTGAAGAAGAAGCTCTTCTCTCTATTCAAATGCCGCTTCAGTGTTGATGTACCTGGGCCTCATGATCTCGAAGCGACCGGTAGTTTTCTTGAGCAGGAGTATTCTTTTTCCCGAGGGGGCTACGAGGTCGCCCTGGTTTCCAAGAAGTGGTTCTCATGGTCGGATTCCTACGGTGTGGAGATTCAGGATGGCCAGGATGATATCCTAATCTTAGCGAGTGCGATCGTGATCGATCTTGCTTGCCACGACTCCTAGAGTCCCTGGCCTTGACCATCGGCGCCCGTTCCATCGAGATCGATGAGGATCTCTCTTGGTTCAGCGCCACGGCTCGGTCCAACGATACCGCGATCTTCGATCTGGTCCATGACTCTCGCTGCTCGGGTGTAGCCGATGCGAAGTCGTCGTTGCATGAGTGAGACACTGGCTTTTTGTTCGCGCCGAATGATCTCGATGCACTTCTCGATGAGTTCTTCGTCCTCATCCCCATCCCCGTCACTCGTCACGGGAGCTGGTTTTGAGAGTTGTTCATGAATTTCCGCTTCGTAGCTCGGCGTTGCCTGTTTGGCGATGTGATCGACAACACTCTGTATTTCTTCGTCGGTAATGAGCACGCCCTGGGCACGGATCAGCTTTGCAGAGCCTGGAGGGAGATAGAGCATATCTCCTTTGCCGAGGAGCTTGTCGGCTCCCATGCTGTCGAGAATTGTTCTGGAATCTATTTTGGAGGCCACCTGAAACGCGATACGTGCTGGGATGTTTGCTTTGATCACACCCGTGATAACATCCACGCTGGGACGTTGAGTAGCAACAATACAGTGGATTCCTGCCGCGCGAGCCATCTGAGTGATCCGAGCGATGGCCATTTCGACGTCCGCTGGGGCAACAAGCATCAGATCGGCTAGCTCGTCAATGACGACGACGATATAGCTCAGCTTGTCTGGGATCGCGAATTCCTCATCCCTTGGGACGGTGATCTCTTCGTCTATTTCAACCGCAAAGCCTTCTTCACCTTCTTCGGGCTTTCCATCGAGGTTAAACTCTTTCTGTGGTGGCTCTGGCGGTGGTTCTTTGGGACGATCATTGAACGATTTGATGTTTCTGACCCCCACTTTTGCAAAGATCTGATAGCGTTTTTCCATCTCGTTGACCACCCATCGAAGGGCGAGGACCACTTTCTTGGGGTCTGTGACGACGGGGACGACGAGGTGGGGCAAGACGTTGTATTGTTGGAGCTCGACCACTTTGGGGTCGATCATGACAAATCGTAATTCCTCTGGGGTGTATCGATAGAGGAGGGACGCGATGATAGCGTTGATACAGACGGATTTTCCTGAGCCTGTACTTCCGGCAATCAATAGATGGGGCATCTCGGCTAAATCGACCACCATCGGTTTGCCATAGACGTCCTTGCCAAGAACGAGAGGGAGCCGAGCCTTGGTGTGTTCCCATTCCTCGGATTCCAGGAGATCTCGGATAATGACCTTTGTCTTGATCTTATTGGGGACCTCCACCCCGACGGTTCCTTTTCCGGGAACCGGGGCGAGAATGTTGATTCGTTCGGCCTTAAGGGCGGCTGCGATATTGTTGCTCAGATTGGCGATTCGCTCGAGCTTGATCCCCGGGGCTGGAAGCAATTCGTAGCGGGTTATGGTCGGCCCCTTGGTGATGTCGCCAAGTGTCACTTCCATGCCGAACTGAGCCAATGTGTTTTGCATCAACTTGGCGTTGGCCATGAGGGAATCTCTCGAATCCGTGCTGACAACGTTTGGATCCGGGTGCTCGAGAGAGTCGTAGTTCGGTAGCACATAGTCTCCGATCACAGGAGGCTTGGCCACTGACATCCCTTTTTTCTTCTTCGCTTTGGGCTTTTGAAGGGTCGGTGGTGTCAGTGTGATCTTCGGCTCAGGGGCATTGCCGTTTTCATTCACGGAACCTTTTTTTCCAGGTGCTGGGCTAGGGGCTCGGCCAAGAATGTCAGCACCGGTTGTT
Organism: uncultured Verrucomicrobiota bacterium; assembly: GCA_913061285.1. Taxonomy (GTDB): domain Bacteria; phylum Verrucomicrobiota; class Verrucomicrobiia; order Limisphaerales; family AAA164-E04; genus UBA2970. Next base: position 4,865 of record CAJXVR010000045.1, read on the forward strand.
GCCGCGACTTCTTGGGCGGGAATGGTCTCTCCTAATTCTACGTCGCCATCTTCGATAGGAACGTCGGTGACCGCATCGTCATCTTGATCAGTAGGTTTCGGACTATTGTTTTTGCGTCGGGTTGACGATGAGGTCACGCTGAGGTCGCGAACTAGGGGTTCGGGGGCCGGTTCGGGCTCGGGGGCGAACTCTTCTTCCTCTGGGAGTTCCTCGTCTTCGGTCTTTGATGAGTCGATTTTCTTGCGGAGCTGTTTCGCTTTTTTGGCCAACTGGCGTTCTTGGCGGATGAGTTCACGCTCTTGGGCGGAGGCGTCGGCATCGAGTCGATCGCGGCGATCTTGATAGCGTTCCCAAAGTTCACGTAAGAAAACACTGATGTCAAAGTTCGTGAAGGCGATCAAACTTGAGGCGTAGATCGTAATGTAAATCACCATCGCTCCCATCTCATTGAAGAGGTAAACGAAGACATAGTTGTTGATGGCGTGCCCGATGAATCCTCCAGCTCCTGTGGAGGAGATCGCGGATCTTAGCTGCAAGAGCGAATCCGAGTAGAGATCTAGTACGCCCATGCAAGAGAGAACGACTCCAAGAGACGCGAATCGGGCTCGATAGGAATGGGAAAGGTACTTGAGAAGGGGGAGGTAGTGGGCTAGTCCGAATCCCAGGAGTAAGACGGGTAAGATGAATGCCGCCCCTCCAAAGATGAAGAAGCTGACATAGGCTGCCCACGCCCCGAATCGTCCCATGAGGTTCTGAATGACCTCGTTCGGGGGTTGTGCGTTGATTGCGAGATCCTTCGCATCGTAGGAACCCAGCGCTCCGAAAAGGAGAACTGCGAAACTGATATAGAGTATACCGAGAATATCAACCGATCCCCGAGTCTCCACCTTTGCTTTGGTGGCTTTCTTTCGTGCCATGTGTGGGGCCTAATGTAGCGCAGGTTCCGTGGAAAGGAAATGCCGGATTGTCAAATCCGTCTGACGGCTTTCCATTTCACCGAAATAATCAAGACTCGCGATTGAATTCTGCCCGTGACAGCAGCGTCAGATCGTGCGACTAAATAGACCCTTGAGATGAAAGTGCTTCAGTCAATTTTCGGGATTTGGATGTTACAGGGACTCTGTTTTGCGTTGAATTCAACGGCTGCCGAAACGATCACAATGAAGACAAGCCTGGGGAGTATGAGCTTTGAACTTTGGTCTCAGACTGCTCCCAAGACGGTAATGAATTTCAAGAAACTCGTTGAAAAGGGTTTTTACGATGGGACGGCCTTCCACCGGGTCATTCGGGGATTCGTGATCTATGGGGGAGATCCGTTGACTAAGGATTCGACTCTGGAGTCGAAATGGGGGACGGGAGGTCCTGGGTATGTGATTGAAGGGGAATTGGGTGATCAGAAACATGATTTTGGGGTGATCTCGATGGCGCATGACGGAAATCCGAATCAAGCAGGGAGCCGTTTTCTCATCTGCCTGGCGCCAAGCCCAGTACTGAACGGTCGCTACACTGCCTTTGGAAAGCTCGTTGGGGGCGCGGATGTGCTGAAAAAAATTGGCAACGTTCCTGTGAAAGCCCTGCGCTCGGGAGAGCGAAGCCGTCCGACCAAACGAGTCGAAGTGATCTCAATGGAGTTGTCACCTTCCACTGGGGCGAAAGAGTAAGCTGGGCTTAGGACTCCTATTCCGACGGCGATTCTTGGACTTGGTGTCCATCGTTGTCACGATCTCCCTCGAGTTTTCCCAATTGCTTGATTGCCTGCCTTGCTTTGCGTAGGGTCTGAGGAATGAGCGAAACACAAGAAATTGCCGTGATTAAGACGGCTCACGGTGAGTTATCAGTTAAGTTTTGGGATGATGTGGCTCCAAAAACCGTCGAGAATTTCAAGACGCTAGCCAAAGATAAGTTCTACGATGGGACAGCCTTTCATCGAATCGTGAAGGGATTTATGATCCAGGGCGGAGATCCGCTGAGTAAGACGGATGATCCGAATGTTGGAACTGGCGGCCCAGGGCATCGAGTGAAGGCAGAATTCAGTGATCGTCCGCATGTGAGAGGCGTTTTGTCCATGGCCCGTTCTAGCGATCCGGATTCCGCCGGGAGTCAGTTCTTCATTTGTCTCGCTGATGCTCGCTTTCTCGATCGACAGTACACCGCTTTCGGTGAACTTGTTGGCGGAGATGATGTGTTAGAAAAGATTGGCAATACACCTACCGGGCCTAGCGCGGGTGGAGAGAATAGCAAGCCTCTTGAAAGAGTGGGCGTTGAGAGCATTGAGATCGTTGAATCTGCTGTTGCCTAGCAGTTCGCTTTGAGTCGTTCTTCGGGGTTAAATGGATGAGTGATAAGGGGGCAAGCGATGCTGTCGATATCGACGTAACCCAGTTGGCCTTGCTTCTCGAGCAACTTGGTTGCCCGGCGGCGAAAGCCCCAGAAATGGCCGGCCAATTGAATCGGCGTGCCACTCAGCTTGCGGAATCTCAGGGGAAGACCAAGACTGAGGCACTCCGGCACTTAATTCAGCTGATGCGGCAAGGTTGGGCGGCCAAGGCGAAGGGGCTGTAGTCGCTGGTAGCCCATTTCTGGCAACTCGATGGCCTCCTCCATTAATTCGAACGATTCGGACGAGATCTTACCGTGGCCGGTAAGATCGAGTCGCTCCGCTGGCGATTTTCCGATTTTCTCGATTCGCACAGATTCGAAGACATCACCTCGCACCGGAGGGGATCACGATTTTTATGTCATTGAGTGTAGCGATTGGGTCAATGTCGTTGCGCTGACTCCCGCCAAAGAGTTAGTCATGGTGAAGCAATTTCGCCATGGTAGTGAGACCGTTGAGCTCGAGATCCCTGGCGGAGTAATGGATCCAGAAGACGCTTCGCCCGTTGATGCGGCTGTGCGGGAATTGCGAGAGGAGACAGGATACGAGGGGAGAGGCGCTCGGCTAATCGGTGGTGTGTTCCCGAACCCGGCCATAATGAACAACACTTGTCGAACCGTTTTGGTTGAAGAGTGTGAACTCAAGCATGAGTTGGCTCTCGATCAGGGCGAAGATTTGGTGACGGAGTTAGTTCCGCTGGACGCTGCAAGGCGAGCCGTTTCATCCGGGCGAATCTCTCACGCCTTGGTGATCGTGGGGCTCTATTACTACGATCTCGAGTGTGCTGGCCTTCGCCGGGATTCTTGAATTCTTCAGGCCTCTAGAGGAGTTGGTATTTGATTTCTACCCCATAAAAGCCATTCCCATGCTCGTGCGGGACGTAGATGGAAGTGATGGTGTCATCTCCCTGTAGCTCGTTTTGCTCCGCTTCTGAGCTTGGGTCTCTTGAAAAGAGGGCTGGAGTCCAGCTTTCAGTGATCCCCTCTTTCTTAACGACTTGGTAGGTGAGCGAGCGTCGAGCTGGAAATTCGAGCTTGAGAAGGGAGTGGCTCTCTGTTTTTTCGATGCAGCCATTCACCGTGAATCCAAGCCGGGGAACCTCGATTTCAATAATTCCGTTCTCGCGTAGCGAGATCGGATATCGATCGAGCGCAAATGGTGCTGGACCACTGAGGCGCGCGCCGTCGATTCCGAAGCGAGAACCATGGCAGGGACAGATATGAGCTCCTGCTTGGTCATTGTAGGTTCTCACGGCGCACGAGGCGTGCGTGCATTCTGCGCTGAGAGCGATCAATTCATCATTCTCGAGCCGATTGATCAAGATAGGGTGAAACGTGCCGTTGGGTTGATGATTTGATCGAAGTGGATTGACGCCAATTCGAACCGAGCCGTTGAGGGTGTTGAGCGCCGGGAAGTCATCTCTTCGGACCCGCAACTTACCGGGATTACTAATAAATTCGACACCGACGTCCGCGTGAATTTTTTGTTCGAACAGCTGACCACCTGTCACCGACGCCACGCCTCCGTAAGCAAGCACTTTGACAAATTGGCGGCGTGAGTTCTGGATAGTTGCTCTCATATTACAGCTCGTTCAATCTCGTCATGATCGAAGTTCAAGGCCCAAGAAAGGAGCAGAAGTCGTTCCGAACTCAGCAGAGTCTCTCCAAATGGTCGAGAGAAATGGTTGGCGGCGTCAAGCCCCTGCCGTCCTTAACGAAGGGAGGGGGGCTTGACGCCGAAACGATCGGGGTGTCCTAAGCGGCGCTCTCTTTGCTGAGTTTCGTCAGCACCGACACATCTTCGAGTGTGGTCGTGTCTCCTTTAACCTCTTTGCCTTCTGCGATCTGTTTGAGTAATCGGCGCATGATCTTTCCGGAACGTGTCTTCGGTAACGCTTCCGTGAAACGAACGAGATCTGGTTTGGCGACTGCGCCGATTTCTTTCCCTACATGATTTCTCAGGGTCTGTTGAAGCTCTTTGGAGGCTTTTGATGAGCCTTTTAGAGTGACGAAGGCGACAAGTCCTTGGCCTTTGATCTCATCCGGACGCCCAACGACAGCTGCTTCGGCGACATCCTTATGGCTGACTAGCGCGCTTTCTACTTCGGCGGTCCCGATGCGGTGGCCCGAGACGTTAAGAACGTCATCAATACGGCCAACGATCCAGAAATAGCCATCTGAGTCCTGCCGGCATCCGTCTCCGGTAAAATAGCTGCCTTTGACTTCACTCCAGTACGTTTCAATGAATCGTTTTTTGTCTCCCCAGATCCCGCGGAGCATACTGGGCCAAGGCTTTCGGATGACGAGTTTCCCTCCCGTGTTCTTGGGAACGGCTTTGCCTTTGTCGTCGACCACTTCGGGGGTGATTCCAAAGAATGGAAGCGTTGCCGTGCCTGGTTTTGTAGGCGTTGCACCAGGGATAGGAGTGATCATCATGCCCCCGGTTTCGGTTTGCCACCACGTATCAACTATCGGGCAGCGCCCTTTGCCGATCACCTTGTGATACCACATCCATGCTTCTGGATTGATTGGCTCTCCCACCGTTCCGAGTAGGCGCAGCGAATCGAGACGATATTTCTTAGGCCATTCGTCGCCCCATTTCATGAAGGCCCGAATTGCGGTGGGGGCAGTATACATGATCGTGACATTGTATTTGTCGACGATGTTCCAAAAGCGATCGGGCCCGGGCCAGTTTGGTGCTCCTTCGTACATGAGCGTTGTGGCTCCATTGGCCAAGGGGCCGTAAACGACATAGCTGTGTCCGGTAATCCAACCGACATCGGCGGTGCACCAGTAGACGTCCGATTCTTTTAAGTCGAACACGTACTTGGATGTTAATTTGGATCCGAGGAGATATCCGGCGGTAGAATGGAGGATGCCCTTTGGTTTTCCTGTCGAACCACTGGTGTAGAGAATGAATAGTGGGTGTTCGCTGTCAAGTTTCGCTGGTGGGCACTGATCAGAGACTTGATCGATTTCGTGATGCCACCAGAGATCGCGTCCGCGCTTCATTTTGACGTCGTTCTTTGTTCGTTGCAGGACGATTACTTTATCAATGGTCTTGGTGATTGATTTTCCTTTGACCTTGATCTTGAGCGCATCATCAACGTTCTGCTTCAAGGGGACGACGCTGCCTCGGCGGAATCCGCCGTCTGAGGTGATAACCATTTTGGCGCCGCAATCTTGGATGCGATCCGCGACCGATTGAGCGCTGAAGCCTCCAAAGACCACGGAATGCACGGCTCCAATGCGAGTACAAGCAAGCATTGAGATGGCTGCTTCTGGTACCATTGGCAAGTAGATCATGACGCGATCGCCCCGCTTGATGCCGTGTTTCTTGAGAACGTTGGCGAAGCGACAGACTTCGCGGTGCAGTTGGCGAAATGTGAGTGTTCGCTCCTCTCCGGGCAGTCCTGGCGCCGCGGGTTCGCCCTCCCAAATGATCGCTGCCTTGTTCGCTCGATCGCCATCGAGATGAATATCGAGGCAATTGGCGCTCACGTTTGTCTGACCGCCTACAAACCATTTTGCATCCGGGGCTTTCCACTCGAGCACTTTTTTCCAAGGCTTAAACCATAGCAGTTCTTTCTCTGCCTGTTCCGCCCAAAACTTCTTAGGATCCTTAATCGAAGCGTTGTAGAGCTTGCGATATTGGGCGAGTGATTTGATGTGAGCCTGTTTGGAAAAGGCTGGATCAGGCGCAAACTTTCGATCTTCTTTGAGGACCGATTCGATATTCTTGGCTTTGGCCGTTTTTTTCGTGCTCATAGTTGGGACAATGGCGAAATCATAATAGGGTCCGCGGATGGGTCAATATTCAAGCCGCTTTTCTCGCCAGAATAGACCCAGCGAAGTTTCCGCTTTGAAGATTGGTGCCTTCAACCTATAAAGCCGCTTCGTGCAAGCCGTCGTCTCCAATATTTCAGCCGCAACTCGGTATTGTGCGGTCTATGGGCATCCCATTAGGCACTCGGGCTCTCCTGCAATGCAGAACTCCGGGATCGAGGCCTTAGGGCTTGATTGGCGTTATCTCGCGTTCAATGTACATCCGGATTCGCTCGCTGACGCCATTCGCGGTGCTCAAAACATGCACTTCGTGGGATTGAATTTGACGGTGCCACACAAACAGTTGGCTGTTGGTTTGGTTGATGAATTGGATTCATCCGCGAGGGAATGGGGTGCTGTGAATACGATTCGATTTGAGGGGAAAGATGCCAACGGAGATTGGCACTCATTGGCTCACCCGGACTCCGATGGCTTTCTTGAACTGAGGTCCGTTGGCTACAATACGGATGCCGACGCGGTCGTGCGGGCTTGCGAGGAGGACTTGGAGATCGAAATTGCTTCGTCGAGAATCCTGATTGTCGGCGTTGGCGGGGCAGGGCGGGTTGCTGCGCTTAAAGTGGCTGCGTCGGGCTGCAAATGTCTCTTCATTGTCAACCGAACTCAGAGCAAGGCGGAATCTGTTCGGGAGGAGATTAGGAGTCGATTCCCAGGATGTGAGGTGATTATTGGATATCCAGAGGAGAGGATCGATTTACTGATCAACGGGACATCACTGGGTTTAAAGGATGGAGATTCGTTGCCAGTCGATTTGAGCCGAATCAGTCTTTTGTCGGTTGGAGCGGTTTATGACATGATCTATCAGCCCGCTGAAACCCCTCTGTTGAGAGCGGCAAAGGCTGTTGGGTGTAAGGTGTCCAATGGGCTCGGAATGCTCGTTTACCAAGGAGCGAAGGCTTTAGAGATTTGGTCTGAACGAGAGGCGCCGGTTGCAGCGATGCGGCTCGCCTTGGAGGCGCACATATACGGCAACGCAGATGAGTGAGCTATTGAATGCTTGATTTGAACAATATTCTCGATCCGTGGGTTTGGAGACAGGTGCCGTTTCATTTTTGGTCGGTGGTTTTCTTCGTCTTTGGATCGATGGTTGGGAGTTTTCTCAATGTTTGCATCTATCGGATGCCGAGAGATATCAGCGTCGTGACGCCTCCCTCCCATTGTCCTCAGTGTGACTACAAGATTCCTTGGTATCACAATCTGCCGCTTTTCACCTGGCTGATATTGCGAGGTCGCTGCGCGCAGTGTCGAAAACCAATATCGCCCCGCTATTTGGCGGTCGAACTGGTGGTTGGCCTTCTGTTTCTTTCCTGCTGGCTTCTCTTTGGTGAGCTCAGTCCGGCGCTCGCAATGGTTTACGGGTTCGTGCTTTCCGGATTCGTCGTCGCGACCTTGATCGATATTGAGCATTTTATTATCCCTGATGAAATCACTCTGGGGGGAATCGGGGTTGGGTTTCTTTGTTCGCTGGCGGTTCCCGTCCTTCACGGGACCGAAATTCGGGCGGAAGCGATGAGGGCGAGTTTTTGGGGGATTCTTGTCGGGGGAGGCGTGGTTTATGCCATTGTTCGTATTGGTAAGTGGGTCTTTGGGCGGCAACGATTCAATCTGGGGGAGGACACGACGATCGTTTTTGGAGAAGAAGGAGTGACTCTTCCAGGTCAGAATATTCCATATGAGGAAATGTTTTATCGTAAGACCGATGTCGTCATCGTTCCAGCGAAGAAAGCGGAGCTGATTGACCGCTGTTTTCCAAACGCGGAAGTACGGCTCTCACAGAGCCTATTGAAGATCGGGAAGGAAGAATTTGATCCCGAGAAGGTCGCTTACCTTGAAGTCGTGGCCGATCAGATTATCATTCCCCGCGAAGCGATGGGCTTGGGGGATGTGAAGTTCATGGGGGCCATTGGTGCGTTCTTGGGTTGGCAGGCAACCTTGTTTTCTTTGATGTTCAGCTCGATTGCGGGAGCGCTGGTCGGGGTTGGCCTGATCGTGATCGGTAAGAGGGAATGGTCAAGCCGTTTGCCCTATGGACCGTACATTGCCTTGGCCGCTGCCGCCTGGGTTTTCTTGCCTGCCTCGATTCATGAGGCCTGGAATGAGAACTTGGAAACCTTTGTTCGAATCTTTCTACCTAGATCACCAGCCCCTGTGCCTGCCGATCTCTAGTCAGGCGCCGGCTTCTTCTAGTCTCTAGTCGAGTAGCGCTTTCCAGTCGGCGAAGCGATCGTCTCCCCATAATTCTTGGACCTGCTCAACCGGTGATTGGCTCTCGTCATCCGAGTCTTTAGAGCTCTTGGGGCCGCCGGCTCTGACCAGGGTGTTGGCGATTAGAACGGCAGAGCCTGGTGTTATTTCATCAGATCCGTAGCGGTTTATCGAATGGTGCCACATGATTGCTTCAAGAATACGAATGGGGAGGTCCCACGATTCGAGGAGATGGGTGCCTAACTCGGCGTGGGAGGTCTGGAATTCTTCCATTTCCTCTTCATAGATGGTGCTTTGGTTCTTTTTGCTGAGATGCAGGGCTTTTGCATAGCGGCCCGGGAGATTGACGGCGAGAAGGACTTTGCCGACATCATGGAGCAGTCCCGCAGTGAAAGCGGCGTCCCGCTTTGATTGGCATCGGGTTTCCTTTGCCATGATCTTTCGGGCCAATTGACCGACTTGAATGCTATGATTCCAAACGTCATCAGGATTGAATCCGATGCACTTGTTTTGATCGATTACAGAAAGCACCTCGAGCAGAAGTATGACATCCCTCACTCGTTCGCCACCCAGCATCATGACGGCTTCTGTTGCATCGGTGAGTCGTCTTCGAAGTCCAAGTGCCGTTGAATTCACGGCCCGAAGGATTCGGGCAGTCACGATGGGATCTTCTTTTACCATCTCGGCGATGTTATCAATGGTTCCCTCTGGATTGGTCAGCTCCTCGACGACTTTGAAATAGACACCAGGGCGGGTGGGGACTTTTTGAATCTTAGCGAGAATGGCATTGAGGCCTTCTTTTGAGAAGAGGGTTTGCCGAAGTATTTCATGATCAATTTGCTCAATGAAAGTCTCGGGCTGCGGGCTAGCTTGCGAATCATCGCTGACGACTCGCGGATGGGAAAAGTGGACTTCGAGCTCCCCATCCGCAGTCTTTTGTTTGAATTGAACTCTTGGTGTCGAGGGGCTGAGCTCAATTGCTGAACTTAGAAAGCTGTCATTTTCGTTGCTTGTCCGCTCTCCATCGATGAGAAGTAATTGAAAGTGACGTTTCTCCAGTTCGGACTGTATGTCGGACGCGTTTGTTACAGGTTCAACGTTCCAGGAATCTTCAAGGGCTGCTCGTGAGGATTTCAGGATAGACTCCTGATCAGTGAAAATTAGGGCCGTCTGTTTCATTGGGGTTCCGCTGCCTGCTACGATCCTTTGCGTTGGAGGCGTGATGTCATGGACTGAGGGTCCATGCCGCCTCGTTTGGTCAGAGACCGTTCCTCTGTCCAACTTCTTTGGCTCCCGCTGGTGACCGAATTTGGTATGCCTATGTTAGACTCATCGGCGGTCGGCGTCGGTTCTTTAGCGAAAAACTGTCGAAACCCTAACGAGGGTTCTGTCCTGGGCAGAGGGTCAGTTGCACTAGAAATTGCATTGGGCATGATGCCGCATTGCGTGATCAAGCAGGACGAGAGAGGTCATTGCCTCCACCATCGGGACGGCTCGAGGGAGAACACAGGGATCATGGCGTCCTCGTCCCCGGAGAGTCGTATTCTTGAAGTTTGAATCGACTGTTTTCTGCGGGTGCATGACGGTGGCTGTCGGCTTGAAAGCAACCCGAAAATAGATCGTCGCACCGTTGGAAATTCCTCCCTGGACGCCTCCAGAGCGATTCGAGGTGGTCTTCACTTTTTTATTGTAGGCCCGCATTGGATCGTTGTGCTCTCGGCCAGTGAGTGAAATGCCGTCGAATCCTGAACCGATGTCAAAGCCTTTGCTAGCAGGAAGGCTGAGCATTGCTTTGGCGAGGTCTGCTTCGAGTCGATCAAACACCGGTGATCCCCAACCAGCCGGTACCTTTCGGGCCGCGCAGCCCACAAGGCCTCCAATGCTGTCTCCCGCCTTACGAGTTTTCTCGATTAGTTGGATCATTTTCTTCGCCGCCGCTTGATCAGGGCAGCGGACAATGTTCTTTTCCACCTCACGGAGGGTCACCTTTTCAGGGTCGACGGCTGCCTTGAGTAGCTGAACCTGTTGGACGTAGCCGACAATCGAGATACCGAAGCGCTCCTTGAGTATTTTTTTCGCGATGGCGCCTGCTGCGACCCTTCCGATAGTTTCGCGGGCGCTACTTCGCCCCCCGCCTTGCCAATTTCGAGTCCCATACTTAGCGATATAGGTGTAGTCGGCGTGTGAGGGGCGAAACTTTTCTGCCATTTCAGAGTAAGCCTCAGGTCGGGCATCCTTATTCTGAACCCACATCAGGATGGGGGAGCCGAGTGTTTTGCCTTCGAAGGTTCCTGAGAGAATCTGGACACGGTCCTTTTCATCCCTAGGCGTCACGATTTTAGATTGACCCGGGCGTCGCCGGTCGAGTTCTGGTTGGATGTCCGCCTCTGTCAATGGGATTAGTGGCGGGCAGCCATCGACAACGACGCCAACGCCGCCGCCATGTGATTCGCCCCAGGTGGTGATGCGAAAGAGTTCCCCGAATGTGTTTCCCATTTCCAAAGGTTGAGGCAAAACCGTCAGGAGGTCAAACGGATGTGTCAAATGCCCCTCTTTCCAGGGTTGTGGAAGTTTGAAGGCAGTTTTTCTTAATTAGAATCATTCTAATTATTGACAATGGAAAATCGTATCATAATTTGACGGCATGAGCGATCGAGATCATGCATCTGAAGCTGAGGCCACCGAGTTGGCGGAACGGCTTGCAGGGAGTGGTCTACGGATGACCTCGCAGAGGGAGCATGTGTTTCATGTGCTTCGAGCTCAGACGGACCATCCAACCGCGGACGAGGTCTATATGCGATCGAAAGCTGAGAGATCTGACATCTCAATGGCAACCGTTTACAACACACTCGATGCCTTGGTTAAGTGCGGACTAGTGAAGCAGGTGAACGTGGATCGGGCAGCAACGAGGTATTGTTGTAATATGCAAGACCATTGCCATTTCTACTGCGAAGAGTGTGGCGGGGTTCATGACATTGAGCTCTCTGGGGGAATTCGGGATTTTCCGATTCGTATGCCAAGAGATCTTAGTGCTCGTCAGATGGATATTTCGATCCGAGGTGCCTGCCGTGACCCGAAAGGTTGCGCTCGGAAAACGCTAAAAGAAGGCGTGAAGGCCCAAAAAGATTCACTGGAAAATGAGTGACGCGACAGAAACAATCGAAGGCTTTGTAAAGAGCGACTATAAGTACGGCTTTATTACCGATATTGAAACCGACTCAGCGCCTCCTGGGCTGAGTGAGGACATTATTCGGTTTATTTCCAAGAAGAAGGAGGAGCCTGAGTTCATGCTGGCTTGGCGGCTCAAGGCGTATGAGTACTGGAAGAAAATGGAGTATCCAAAATGGCCAATGGTGCAGTATCCAGCGGTCGACTTTCAGGATATTATCTACTATGCCGCTCCCAAAGATCCCAGTGATGGGCCTAAGAGTCTTGACGAGGTGGATCCCAAGTTGCTTGAAACCTATGACAAACTAGGTGTCCCACTTCATGAGCGGGCACGGCTTGCCGGGGTTGCTGTGGATGCGGTTTTTGACAGTGTTTCGGTCGGAACGACTTATCAGAAGACCTTGTCAGAGCACGGCGTTATTTTCTGTTCGTTCTCCGAGGCGGTTAAGGAACATCCGGAGTTGGTGCAGAAGTACCTCGGAAGCGTCGTGCCCTATACTGATAATTTCTATGCTGCTTTGAATGCGGCTGTGTTTAGTGACGGTTCCTTCGTTTATATCCCAAAGGGAGTTCGTTGCCCGATGGAACTTTCGACTTATTTCCGTATCAACGCGGCAAAGTCTGGTCAGTTTGAGCGAACCTTGATAGTTGCGGAGGAGGGGGCATCTGTAAGTTATCTCGAAGGGTGCACCGCTCCGATGAGAGATGAAAATCAGCTTCATGCCGCGGTTGTCGAATTGGTGGCTCTTGATCATGCGGATATCAAATATTCGACGGTGCAGAACTGGTATCCAGGTGATGAGGAAGGGCGCGGAGGAATTTACAATTTCGTGACCAAGCGCGGCCTTTGTAAGGGCGTGAAGTCAAAGATTTCTTGGACTCAAGTTGAGACGGGCTCAGCGATCACCTGGAAGTACCCGAGTTGTGTTCTTCAGGGAGATGATTCAGTGGGTGAATTCTATTCGGTCGCGTTGACGAATAATCGACAGCAGGCCGATACAGGGACGAAAATGATTCACGTTGGCAAGAACACTCGAAGTACCATTATCTCCAAGGGTATTTCTGCGGGTAAGGGGCAGAATAGCTACCGTGGCCTGGTCCAAATTCGTAAGAATGCGACCAATGCCCGGAACTTCTCGCAGTGTGACTCGCTCCTGATCGGTGATCAGTGTGGGGCTCATACGTTTCCTTACATTGAGGTTAAAAACACAAGTTCCAAGGTGGAGCATGAAGCGACCACTTCTAAGATTGGTGAAGATCAGATCTTTTACTGCAACCAGCGCGGTATCGAAACGCAAGATGCGGTGAACATGATTGTGAACGGATTTTGTAAGGAAGTGTTTCGAGAATTGCCAATGGAATTTGCTATGGAGGCGCAGGCGCTGCTTGATGTGAGTCTTGAAGGCAGTGTCGGCTAGGCGTCTCGACGCCACTAGAAAGCAACGATTTTTTTTACAGTACCATGTTTAAGATTCAAAACCTACATGCCGGAGTTGAAGGCAAAGATATTCTCAAAGGCGTCAATCTGGAGATTAATCCAGGCGAAGTCCATGCCATCATGGGACCCAATGGTAGTGGAAAGAGTACCCTAGGCCATATCATTGCTGGGAAAGATGGCTACGAAGTGACCGAAGGAACGATGGACTTTAAGGACAAGGATCTCTTGGATCTGGGACCTGATGAGAGGGCGCACTTGGGGATTTTCTTAGCGTTTCAGTATCCGGTTGAGATCCCTGGCGTTAATACAACTTACTTCTTGAAATCGGCTGTCAATGAAGTCCGGAAAGCTCGAGGCTTGGCAGAGTTAGATGCCGTTGAATTTCTAAAGTTCATTAAAGAGAAGGCGGCTTTGTTGGAGTTGCCCGGAGATTTTCTTAAGCGCGCATTGAATGTTGGCTTTTCGGGGGGCGAGAAGAAGCGTAATGAGATTTTCCAAATGGCGGTTCTTGAACCGACGTTTGCTGTGCTAGATGAAACGGATTCGGGCTTAGATATTGATGCCTTGAAGGTTGTCTCGAATGGTGTGAATCAAGTCAAGAGTCCTGAGCGGTCCCAATTGGTGATCACTCACTACCAACGATTGCTTGATTACATTGTCCCCGATTTTGTTCATGTCCTCTATGATGGTCGAATCATTCGGTCCGGAGGGAAGGAATTGGCCCTTGAGCTCGAAGAGCGAGGGTATGATTGGGTGATTGAGTCGGCAGCCCAGCCTGTGTAAGGCAAAACAAGAATCTCTAGAATGACGAGTGAAGTAATGGGGGAAGCGAAGTTCGAAGTGGATCCGCGGCAAGAAATTTTCGACCAGTTGGACGGACGACATCTTGGCCCAAAATGGATGGTGCCGATCCGGAAGTCTGCCGTAGCTCGATTCGCGGACGCTGGCTTCCCAACCACGAAGGATGAGGATTGGCGGTTTACCAATGTCAGCGCGATTAAGGAGTTAGACTTTAAGCCTCTCTATGAAGGTGGCGATCTCGGTGAGCTATCCTCAGTCCGGGATCGGTCCCTTCTTAGATCGGTTGATACTTGTCGCTTGGTGTTTGTTGATGGCGTTTTTTCCAAGGAACTCTCGGACGAACCCGCGTCGATCGAAGGAGTCTATGTCGCAGATCTGCGCTCTGCCTTTGATAGTGATCCATTGTATTTACAGGAGCATATCACCCGCTATTCTCAAAGCGATCAGAATGCGTTTACAGCCCTCAACACGGCCTATTTCTCTGATGGTGCCGTGATCAAGATTAGTCGCAATGTGGCTGTCGGCCAGATCATTCATTTGATCTTTGCATCCACAGGGAAGGAGACGGGGGCGACGACTCATCCGCGAAACTTGGTTACCGTCGAGAGCGGTGCCTCGGTGACGATGGTTGAGGAATACCTAAGTTTGGGCGGTGGGGCGGTGACCTTGACGAATGCCATATCAGAATTTGTTGTTGGGGAGAATGCCTACGTTGAGCACGTGAAGATCCAGGACGAGGCTGACAACAGCTATCATGTGGCCGGAATCTACGCCCAACTCGAGCGATCCTCCCGGTTTCGAAGCCATTCTCTGGCTCTAGGAGCGAAGCTTTCCCGCAACAATATTCGTACGAAATTGGATGGTGAAGGGTTAGAGTGTGTTCTGAATGGCCTTTATATTACGAAGGGTGACCAAGTGGCTGATCATCACATGATTGTTGATCACGCGAAGCCTCACTGTGACAGTCATGAGTATTTTAACGGTATCCTGGATGGTCAATCACGAGGAGTTTTCCACGGACGCATTCTAGTGCGCCAGCAGGCTCAGAAAACGGATGCAAAACAGACGAATAAGAATCTGTTGTTGTCTGATGATGCCACGGCCAATACTAAACCCCAACTTGAGATATATGCCGACGACGTCAAGTGTACGCATGGCGCGACGATCGGTCAGATGGACGAGGCAGCCATCTTCTACTTGCGTGCTCGGGGAATCCCGCACGTGGTTGCACGACGGATGCTGATGCACGCGTTTGCCGGTGAAATTATCGATCGGATCGAATCCGAGCCTTTGCGCGAGCAATTGGATCAGGTCGTTTGGGATCGACTTGAAAAATAGATTGGAAGAACCATGAATTCTAGCGAACCGATTCTATTGTCCCGTGACGTTGAGGCGACCATTGTGCCAGCTGGTGATCCTGTCACCTTGAAAGCGGGTGAAAGCGCGCAGCTGACCCAAGAGCTTGGTGGAACCTATACGGTGATTGTGAACGGGAACATGTTCCGGATCGAGAACCGGGATGGTGATGCCATTGGTCGAACGGTTGAGTCGTCAACGATTCGA
Source organism: uncultured Verrucomicrobiota bacterium (assembly GCA_913061285.1). Classification (GTDB taxonomy): domain Bacteria; phylum Verrucomicrobiota; class Verrucomicrobiia; order Limisphaerales; family AAA164-E04; genus UBA2970. The sequence continues at coordinate 20,259 of CAJXVR010000045.1, forward strand.
TCTGCTACAGGAGCTCCGATGTCAGAAGATGAACTGGAGACCGAAATCTGGAACCAATTAAAAACCTGCTACGACCCTGAGATTCCAGTCAACATTGTAGATCTAGGCCTGATTTACGATTGTGCGATTCATCCAATTGAATCGTCCGAAGGGAAACGCATTGATGTGAAGATGACGCTCACGGCGCCTGGCTGTGGGATGGGCCCAATGATTCAGCAAGATGTGCAAAACAAGCTAATGTGCATTGAGGACGTTGATGAGGCAAACGTGGAGCTTGTTTGGGACCCGCAGTGGAACCAGGGGATGATGACCGAAGCAGCCCAATTGCAGCTTGGCTTGATGTAGTTTTGTCCTTATGTCCGTCGAACTGTTAGAGCAACAGCGAAAAGGAGCCGTAGATTGGGCATCGATTCGGAGTGATTTTCCGATCTTAGATCAGAAGATAAACGGACATCAATTGGTGTATTTCGATAGCGCCGCTTCGAGTCAGCGACCCCGTCAGGTCATTGAAGCCATTCGAGAATACTACGAGCGCGATCATGCGAATGTGCATCGTGGAATTCACGAACTTAGCAATCGAGCGACGGCGGCTTATGAAGGGGCACGGGAACGTGTAGCCCGGTATTTTAATGCCGCTTCGTCGAGCGAAATTATCTTTACCCGTGGCGCTACGGAAAGTCTCAATCTTCTAGCTTCATCATGGGGGCAGGCGAATCTTAAGCCCGGAGATCAAATCCTGTTAACGGAAATGGAGCACCACAGTAATTTGGTGCCTTGGCAAATGCTCGCGCAGAAAACCGGCGCTGAGCTCGTGTTTCTACCTGTCTTGGATGAGGGTGAGGGACTTGATGTGAGTCGCTTCGATGCGTTTTTTACTCCCCGGGTCAAGGTGCTAAGTTGTGTGCATATCTCGAATAGCCTTGGAGTGATCAATCCTGTGAAGGAATTGTGCCTCAGAGCCAAAGAGTTGGGTGCCATCTCGATCATCGATGGCGCTCAAAGTGCTGGGCATGCTTCGATTGATGTTCAGGATTTGGGCTGCGACTTCTATGTGTTTTCGGGGCACAAAATGTGCGGGCCAACTGGAATTGGAGGCCTCTACGGCCGGTTGGAAAGGCTTGCGGCAATGCCACCCTACCATGGGGGAGGAGAGATGATCGATGAGGTGGATTACGATTCCGTTTCTTTTAAGGCTCCGCCGCATCGGTTTGAGGCGGGTACTCCAAATATGGCAGGTGCCGTGGGATTACATGCAGCTATCGATTACATTGAGGCGATTGGACGGGAAGCGATTGTTGCCCATGATGCTGCCATCACAAAGTATGCTTTCGAATCACTACAGAATCTAGGCGGTGTCAAAATCTTTGGTCCCCGCGGTGACCGCGGTGCGGTCGTGAGTTTTCTCCTTGAAGACGTCAACGCGAACGATCTTGTTGAGTATGTAGACAAGCGGGGCGTGGCATTGCGGGGTGGGCATCATTGTACGCAACCCTTAATGAAAAAGCTGGGTGTTCCCGGCACTGCACGAGCCAGTTTTTATTTTTATAATCAGCGTGAAGAGGTCGATCTAATGATCGATGCGCTGCAACGAGCCCGCCGCTTGTTCGGCAAGGGGTGAACCCGCGATTGTCACTTAGAAGGAAGCGTTATGGAGCAAGCACAGGAGCAACTAGGACCGGCATCGTTAATGAGTGATGTGTTGAGAGTCTATCCTTGGGCGCAACGAGCTCTTTTTCGAAAGTATCATATCGGTGGGTGCAGTAGTTGCGCCTTCAGTCCCGAGGAATCCTTAGCCGCCTTATGTGAGCGAAACGATAAGCTTGATCCGAACGAGGTCTTGCGGCACATCGAAGAAAGCCACAACGAAGACGCCTCGGTTCATATTTCTCCCAAAGATGTTGCTGCTCGGATCGAGAAGGGCGAGGAGATTCGTTTACTGGATATTCGAACTAAGGAAGAGTGGGATGCTGTTCGTCTTCCTGAGGCGACCCGCATGTCACAAGATTCGATGCAAGATATTCTCGCCAAATGGCCGCGTGAGGGGCTGATGGTGATCTATGATCATACCGGAAAGAACAGTCTCGACGCCGCCACGTATTTTCAGGGGCAAGGCTTCACCAATGTGAATTGCCTTGAAGGAGGCATCGATGCTTGGTCACAGCAAGTCGATGCCTCGGTTCGGCGTTATCGGCTCGAAGCTTGATCCGAGGATTGATCGAGTCTTGGTCCTCCAAGGATCATGATCCAATACTTAGGACAGGGTCTCCCAACACATCCATTCGGGGCTTAATTCCCAGACCTGGTTCTTCAGAAGCTTTCATGCGTCCATTGATTCGTTCGGGCGCTCCTTCTGCCGTGCTGACGGTGACGTAGCTGTTAAAATCGGTTGAGGTAAAGAGCAAATCTGTCGGAGTGCTATGGGCAAGATGGGCGATAGCGGCCGTTGTGACATCGCCACCCCAGCTGTCTTCGATCGTCATGGCAATGCCCAGGCGCGCGCACAGATCACGAGCTTGTTTCGCTTTGGTTAGTCCTCCAAACTTGCTGATCTTGATATTGACCACATCCATGGCCAAATCAGCCCTCCCGCGAAGTAACACATCGAGTCCGTCAATATTCTCGTCGAGCACGAAGGGATGATGTGTGTGCCGCCGAATTGAGAGGCATTCTTCATAGGTCAAGCACGGTTGCTCGATGTAGACATCAATGTCGCTGACTGCCTTGACGACTCGCATAGCCTCGTGCATGAGCCACCCCGTATTGGCATCCGCAATAAGCTTATCTCCCGGCAAGAGTTCCCTTGAGACTGTTCGGATGCGTTCGATATCGACATCGGGATCACCGCCCACTTTAAGTTGAAATCGGGTGTATCCTTCGGCGCGATAGCCGGCGACCTTGCTAGCCATGACATCGGGTGATTCCTGTGAAATGGCGCGGTAGAGCACATGGTCCTCACCGTAGCGGCCACCAAGAAGAGTGCAAACCGGCAGTCCACTTGCTTTTCCGAGAATATCCCAGCAAGCGATATCGATCGCGGATTTTACGTAAGGATGGCCCTTGAGCGTGACATCCATATGCAGATTCAGTTTCTCTAGTTCTCTCGGATCGTGCCCGATGAGATGAGGCCCAATTTCTGCGATGCCTGATCGGACGCCCGCTGCGTAGGCAGGGAGATAGAAGGGGCCAAGAGGACAGACCTCACCGTAGCCTTGAAGACCGGTGTCTGTTGTGATTCCTACAATAGTAGAATCGAAGACAGAAACAGTCTTGCCGCCAGACCAGTTGTAGTCGCCTTCATGGAGGGGAAGGTCAACTTGATAGACATCAATGCGATTAATTTTCATGGACCACTCTGCGCTGTTGTTTCCTTGCTGTTGAAACAATTCAGCGATGCGCACGAAACTAGTGATCCGTTTACGGTCCGTCGAATATTTTCCACTTCCGCGACTTTCTCTGCCCTTGCCTGTAATAAATCTCAGACAGATAGCCTGTCCCTATTCCTAGGCAGCATCCAGCAACTCCGTCGCATCCACAGCCAGACACACCCGACTGAAAGGAAGCAGACAAATCGAGAAAAAGGTGCTAATGGATAAGGGAGATGAGCAAATCATTAGTCATATCCGATTCTGAGATAATGGGAGGGACTCCAGTGATCCGAGGGACTCGGGTTCCGGTGTCAACGCTCTTTCATTATCTGATGGATGGCTTGGACCTTGATGAGTTCCTAGAACAATTTCCGACCGTTCGTCGCAAGGATGCTCTGGCGATATTAGAGCATTCGCGAGCTAAACCGATGTAACTACTCTTCGATCTCTTCGATACGCCTTTTTAGTCCCCCTTTAGTCGAAGAACCAATCTAGATAGTTTCCTGGATCATTGAATCCGATCCAGAGCGTTGTTGCCAGACAGGCGATGAAGGTGACGAATCGCAGGCAATAGTTCTGTAGGCTAGGAAGGAGGTGGGCTTGGTTCAGTAGAGCGATCCAAGCGACTGGCGTAAGACTTGTCATGACGACGGCAAGGAATGCGAAGATTGCGTGGAATCCGAACAAGATCGAGATCTCACTGAGGTCGTTGACATCCATTCCGGATCTGCTTGGCCACTCGCCAATCGAGAGTCGAGCGTGAAGGACCAGACTGTAAAAGAGTGCGATGGCCACAAGGGGTGCCGCGGTAACCGCCCAATGAAGCCGGTTCGCTAAGATCTTTTCTTGAGTCATTGTTTAGCCTCGCTGTTTTTGAATTTTGAGTGGCTTACAGCCGATGTAGAGGACAATGAATCCGAAGAGCATCAAGAGCCATGTTTCCGGCTCGGGAATCACTGGGACCGTTCCAATATCGACCGGCTTGAGGCCGGCGGCTTTGAATTGGGCGGCCGTCTCGAGGACGACTGCTCCGCTGACTGAGGTGACGAGCTGATGGCGTTGGGCAAGGGCGATCGCCGCTGGGGTGCTTCGTTGCTGAGCCAGCGCTTCGATCTGTGCCGCGGCCCAGAGTCGGCTGATGTGATCTGTCACTTGAGGATACTTTGCCCATTCGTCCTGAGTGCTTTGAGAATGGCGTTCTCGTGCGAAGGTCCAGGGGCCGTCGAGATCATCGAGGGATTCAATCCAGCGTTGAAGATCAGAGCTGAGAGAGTCGAGTCTCGCGATGCGTTTGATGGGTGTGATACCTAGGTCTTCAAGCAATCGGTTTGGTCCCGGTGTCGTTTGAATTTCGAAAACTTTGGGGTTATTGGGGCTCCGCTCCAGTCGTTGTTTGAGGGCTTGTTCAGAACTCAGCACGACCGGCTGAGAACCGTGAATCCAGAGCACCGCGCTGTTCATGTCTGCGGCAGCAATGTCCCAGGCTCGAACCAACCACTTGAGATTGTCCTGGCCGCCTTCGGCTTGGTAAGAACGGATGAGATCGCTGGCTTCGGTTTTAGATTGTGGCTTAGCCGGTGCCGTTCTCGCGTCGAGGCCTCGTTGAGAATCTGAGGCGTGAAAGACGATTAATTCGATCTCTTCGGGAAGGTGCTGAAGCGTCTCGGCAATGCCATTATAGAAGGGCGCCATTCCTTCGGAGCCATCGAGGACGAGGACAAGTCGATCTGGAGTGAATCCAGGTGACTGTTTGAATTCCTGAACTGTGAGATCAAATTCGCCTGCGCTCTCTGCCCAAACAGTTGTTGGAGCATCGGCGCGCGTGACGTGAATAGCAGCATTGGGAGAGAGAAGTTCGGAATCAATTATTTGGCCGTGTAAGGTAGACTCTTGTTCGTCTTTCGATCCTTTTGTGAGGGCACTCAGATTGCTTTTTAGTTCGGAACGGGATTCGATCCAAACGGCATGCTCAAGATCTGAATTGAGATTGAAATTGCGCTCGATCATCTTGGGGAGGAGCAGTTTTCCTTCAAGCTCAGTGAGCATTGTTAGTGGGATCGTTATTCCCATCCTGGTCTTCATAGTTCCCCCGTCCGCTGGCACAGGAAAACATTGCATGAGGATTCGATCTTTGCCGGTGGTGGTGACGAGCACTGGGTCCCGTCGTTGGCGAACGATCTTCTCGTAGGCCTCTCTGACCTGGGCTCGACCGGCGAATGCGGCTTCGCGTTCCTCACCGTTGATCCAGAGCGTAAGCCGAGAAACGACCCCGTCTGGGGGGAGGAGAATCTGGGTGCGCGCTTCCTTTTGACGATCTGATCGATTGGTGAACTCAAAAGTCCATTCGAGGTAGGCGAGCCCTGCTTGGCTGTGGATTCGGCAATCCATTCGAGAGCCGCTGAGGAAGAGTCCTTTTACCCGACCAGCTACGGCGGCACCGCCTCGGTCTTCATCGAATTCCCAGGTCAGTTCGTCGAATGCTTGCCATCGGCCTTCTCGACTGTAGAGGCTTGGGGGGCGAGTTCCATTGAAGGGTCTTCCGGTGGCTCGAAAGAATATCGTTCGCGCCTCTGATTGGTTCAGAGTGTTTTTCCTCGAAATTGTCAGAGCAGCGAGATTGGTGAATTTTCGGGGGCGCTCGTAGCAGGCACGTAGCATCGTGTCCTCGTGGCCGAAGTGCCGTAGAAAGCGAATGGCTGCGTTGCGCTTTTCTACCTGCTCGTCGTCAGCCAGCTCTAAGGCAATTCGCGTTGTTATGGTGGGCACTTCGAGGATCGCAAGGCCAGTGAATGCGAGCAGTGCGCCTGTGGCTGAGATTCGAAAGAACTTCTGTTTGGCGAGCGAACTGTTTGAACTGAGATATCGGCGGCATTGAAATGTCGCTATCAGGCTAAAAAGTGGTGCCATTGGGAGAAGTCCGAAGCCGAAATAGAAGACAGCCATAATGCCAGGGATGCAGAGGGTGGCGAAGGCGATCGCGTAAAAGAGGCAGACTACTAGCGTGGCCGCATTGGCGCCGAGGAGCCAGTTCGGCACGAGGCCTTTTTTGCTGCGGAGATTCCTGACGATGAGGCTATTGACGATCGGAACGCTGGCCACAAGTGCGACGTGCCACCAGCTTGGGATGGGATCGAAAAATGCCCCAGCACAGGCGTGGCCGACCAATTCGAAGATCAACGCGATGAGAGGAAGAACAATCCCAAGCACGATGACCACAGCACCCGGTTTCTTGAGTTGGTTTGCGCTCGTCCTGCTCTCCTCTTCGTTAGCAGTTATCCGTTCGGCATTCTGTGGTGGACCGAGCTGTCGGATGACCCGTGCCACGTCTTCTCGAGTGACGATAGTGAGTTCCTTGAGTTCTTCATCAATGTGGTGCCGAATGTCGTCAATGACGTCCTCTGCATTGATATCCTGTCCCTTAGAAGCGTCCCGTTGAAGGGATAGATATGCGTCGCGTTCTTTCTTTGCCTCCGATGTCCACTCAGTCATGTTGGGCTCCTTTTTCACCGATCTCACTCAGCGTTTGTGACAATGTATTGAAATATATGTTCATCTGCTCGACCTGTTTGCGCCCCTCTGCAGTCAAAGAATAGTACTTGCGAGCGGGGCCCTCCGAAGACTCGACGAGTCGTGCCTCAATGAGTCCAGCGGTCCTTAGTCGTGAGAGAAGGGGATAAACGGTCCCTTCCGGGGTGTTGAGTCCAGGAAGAGTGACGAGGGATTTTACGAGATCATATCCGTAGCGCTCTGAATGGGATAGTGTGCGCAGGATACAGAACTCGACTAAGCCCTTGCGTAGTTGAACCGTCCAGTTGTCAAAGAAGTCAGGCATTGATCAGTCTCCTTCGTTTGAACCTTAAAGTAATTCTCATAACAAGATACCTGGCTATACATAGTAGTGGATGGCAGGTAGCGCAAGGGGGAATTTTTATTTTTGAATGAAAAAGAAACCGCTGCGGTTTTCAGTGTCGAAGAATGGGCTTAGAGGTAAGCCCTAATCCCCGGCTTGGTCTCGACCAATATCTCTAGAATCGTTTTCCGTTCTGCTGCGGTTAGCGAAGGATGCCGATCTGGCAGTGCGCTGGAACGTAGTACGGAGACTAGCCGCTTGAAGACAGCGCTACGCAATTCATCGGGGAGTGAATCAAAGGCTTTCGAGTAAATCATGTAGCTGCACCGATTGCGAAATATCCGTTGCTTGAGATCAAAATCCTTGAGGCTCCGGCCTTGGGCATCCTCGACGCGGTTGTGGCGGAATGCTGACTGGAATGCTTGGTCTCCTGAAAGCCCTCCGTCGGGCAGAGGGGCCTCGTTGCGAAAAAGCAGATAGTCGACAATGCGTTCGCTTTCGCCCCGAACAACCGTGAGTGCTGTGCCCGTGGGAACGTTCGCCACAGGGCGTCCCAAGGACCTATCGAGTTCTTGCTGATAGGCCATCCACTTACGGGTTCTTAGCATTCCTCTTGAGAGTCGATTATGCATTTCACACTGATGCTCGAGCACCATGAGCGCGATGATGTCACTGCTTCCTCGGGGATATCTGGAGGTGTCGAAGAACTTGTTTAAGTCAGTTAGATTGGCTGTGGCTTCAAGATCAAGTGCTGCTGTGCGGGTGTCTTTATCGATAGTGAGATTGCCGAGATGCCGAGAGTCACCGTGCTTTCCTGTGACGTACCAACCGCCCCATCGTTCCTCGATTGGGCTTTCATGAGTGATCAGAAAACTGCCCTTCGAGGTGATGGGATTCCCATCGGAATGTGAATAGACAGAGCGAATGAAAACGCCCGGCCAATTGTCGGTGCGACTTCCTCCATGGCAACTGAGGCAGTCTCGACTTCGGGAAATGGTCTGTGTGCGGGGATGAATCTCATAGAAAACGAGTCCCAGCTGAGGATCGTGCAAAGTGAGTTCGAGTATCCCTCCGGGAACATAGCCAAGATAGGCGTCCTCTGAAAAATAGAGGGCCCGAGGATTACTAGGCCGAATCCGTTCCCGCTGGAGACTTGTTTTTGTGAACACCAAAACTTGAGATTCAACGGGCACCGAGAACTCCTTCAATAGCCGGAGAATGGCTTCCTTGCCCTCAACGGGGAGTTGTCGATTTGGCAGAGCTTTGATGGCGAGGCCAAGCATGTCAGCTCGGTTCGCCGTCTCGGTTTCGCTGTAGGAAATGGGCGGTTCTTCGTAGGCAGAGGAGAGCTGAGCTGATGAGCGGACGCTAAGAAAAATGCAGGCAATGACCAATAGAATGACTCGGATTGTTTGAGGCAATGTCGGCCGATGTTTCAGCTTTGGTTTGATCATTGTTGAAACATATATATGATATGCATGTTAACTCTGTCAAACGTTTCTCAAGATCAAGGAGCGTTGCTGCCAAACCTTGGGTGCAAAATGACAATTGTCGGGTGATTCTGGGATTGCCTATGTTGGATGATCTATTTGTCGAGGAACTGGATGCGTGTGGATGCACCAACAGGGCTATGGTGGAATTGATGTTGCTCAATGATGACTCTATCACCGTCCTGAAGATCGCCTTCAACGGCGATTCTCGTTCCTCCGGATTTGCCCCAGCCAATCCTGGCTAGATTGATGACTATCGGTTTTGCTGTAGAGCCATCTTTTCCTAAGAGATGAACATGATAGGTTCCTAGGCTGAGATTTTTTGAACTTGGTGACTTTGGTCCCGGAATTGTCAGGACATTCTTGTGAGCTTGTATGCCAAATGCAACCCTGGCTCTTGAGCCCAGAACAAGTTGCTTGCTGAGGTTGGGGTTGGGGGCCGGCTCCACGATGATGGACACTTTTTGATTCATATCAGTTGTCGGATAGATGGCTGTGATTTGCCCGCTCAGTTTCATCTCATTGATTATTATTGAGCAAAGTGTTCCTGTTGTGAGATTTCCGATATCGGTAGCAGGATAGCTGGTTTTAATGAGAACTTTCTTGGGATCAAAAAGGTTTGCGATACCGATACCAGAATTGATGAAAGCGCCCACTCGCAACGTTTGAGATGATTTGATCGGCGCAATGGTGCCAGTGATCGGCGATCTCAGCCGTAATCCCTCATATTTCTTCAATGTCGTTTCAAAAACAAGTGAAGCTCGTTCGAGATCTAGCTTTCCGAGTTCTCTCTCTTGTTCCTGTTGTTCGAATGACAGCGCTTGAGTTTGTTCGACAAGGATGAGGCTTTGTTCAGCCGGCCTGAGGGCTGTTTCGCTCTTCACATACTCAGCTTCGGAAATAAGTGCTTTCTCGAACAGTGACTTTTTCCGCAACTGCTCAGCCTTGACGGTCTCGACTTCTCGTTCTGCGGTCTGAATTGCCGCTTTGGTCTCCAGTTGGCTCTGCTGCGTTTTAAGATCGCGTCGTCTCAGTTCTGCCTTTGCCTGTTTCAGATCCAACTCTGCTTCTCGAAGTTTCGCAACGAGCTCGACGTTGGTAAGCTCTAGGAGAATGTCCCCTTTCTCTGCGAGGCTCCCTGGAATGAGATGGATTTTCTTGATAACGCCTTCTGTCCGGGTTTGGACATGAATCTCCGATTGAGGAATCAATGTGCCGTAGCCCAGCCCCCCAACGTAGCTCGTTAGCTCTTCTCTGCGAACTTCAAAGATGTTTTCGTCAGGGATCGATCTTCCCTCTCGGAATTTACGGAGTGCGGGCGTTATTTTCGGAACACTTGATGGGCTTTCAGATAGAGTAGAACTTTCTGGGAGTGGTTTGATATTTGGTATTTTTTCTGCCCGCTCTTGCTTGCTCGTTCCCTGCTTATACCTGGATTTGGCGGATTCCTCTTGCCGGTCTGTTTCTGAATTGATTTGAGCATTGGGTATTACGAATGCAATGAGAAGGATTGCTGTCGCCCATCCGTAGAGCGGGGTTTGGTGCGTCAGTTTGCTAGTGTCTGTCATGAGGTTTTCAATTCTCTGGGTTGTGATTTCTGAGGGGCGGGCGGATGGAAGGTAGTCTGGGAGTCTGGCGCTTGAACCTTGTTTAACGACATTCAAAAGTGCTTGGGCGTAGCATGTGTTTTCAATATCCGTTTGATGCAAGACTTCGCCGTCACAGCAATGTTCTCGCAGTCGATTGATTTCGCGATTTGTTAGCCATATTGTTGGGTGGAACCACCAGATCAGCTGCGCCACGAACTGAAAGAGACTAAGGGTGCTATCACCGCGTTTTATATGGATTAACTCGTGTGCGAGTATCGATTTGAGGTCGTCTCTAGAATTCCCTTTGAGAAGTCTTTTCGGTAGCAGGATTGTGGGCTGTCTCCAGCCAATAACAGCTGGGACAGTGAACTCATCTAGGACCTTGATTGATATCGCTCGATCAATGTGTAGTTTGTTTTTTAATTCCTCTAAAAGAGCCGTGCACGCTTCTGAATTCGCAAGTTCAGCCTTCTCCAGTAGTCTGCTGAACTGTTGATGCCGTCTGACAGTGACGACGAGTGAAACGAGGATGCCTGCGATCCAGATGGAAACGACGAGTTGCTCAAGCGTCGGTCGAGAATTCCGATTGTCCGGGGCGGTGGTCGCTAAACCTGTCTGTGTGATCTGTGCATTCTTGTTTTTTGTGTTCTCAGTCGTCTGAAGCGGGATAGCCGCGTCGGTGCCTTGGCTGGAACGTGTCACGGAGTTTTCTGATTCTGAGGCGACTGCCTTGATCGGCGTTTCTGGCATCTTAAGAGTATCGAGAGTCTTTGGTGAAGGCTCACTAGTTTGGATCTCGCTCGACGCAACGGTCCTGTTTTCTAGCCAATGGAATAGGCTCATTCCGTGACCTAATGTCGGTGGCAACAGGGCTTTCGCGACGAGTAGGTAGCAGCAAAGAATCGCAAAATGGGCGTGTCTCTTACCAATCCACTTTGAGAGCGGGATTATCAATAGTCCAAGGAGGGCAAGCTGCCATGTTTGGCTCCAGAGGTAGCCTGTCATCGGGTTTTCTCCTTTGCCTTGTCGAGCATCGCTTGAAGACGTTGGATGTCTTTACTCGAGAGGATAAACCTCCCCGTCGAAGAGTCGATTTACAAGATCGTCGACTATACCAGAAATGACTTTGCTCGGTCGGACCGCAGAACAATAGACATTATTCCGTCCCGCTTTCTCCGTCGTAAGATAGCCTTTGGTCTTAAGTCGTCTCAGGTAGGTTTGAACGGTCCAGAAGTCGAGATTTCGATCTGACGGCAAGGCGTCGTGCACTTCGCGGACCGTGCCTCGCCCGCCAAGGTCCCATACGATACGGGCGACTTCGAGTTCAGATCGAGCGAGGACGGGGAGTGTTTTGCTTGTTGAGTTCAAATGTACGTTAACTGTCTCTTATACACATCTGACGCTGCCGACGAGCGATCTAGTGTAGAT
>CAJXVR010000046.1 GCA_913061285.1 uncultured Verrucomicrobiota bacterium
CGAGATGTAGAGAGGTCTCGTGGGCTCGGAGATGTGTATAAGAGACAGAAGTTGGGACTTCCAGGCAAAGACATCCCCTGGCAACAGCGACGCAATAACATGATTAACGTCTGTATCAACTGCCACAACAAGAACTTCGTCGACGGATTCTACACTCAATACGACGGCCTCATCGAACTCTACCACGACAAATTCGCGAAACCAGGTCTCGCTCTCTACAACGCCGCGCAACCCCTACTTCGCAAACCCAAATTCAGCAATAAGATCGATTTCATTTGGTTCGAACTGTGGCATCACGAAGGACGTCGAGCTCGACACGGAGCAAGCATGATGGGCCCCGATTACACGCATTGGCACGGCACCTACGAGATCGCTCGAAACTTCTACACCGAGTATATCCCCGAACTTCGCGAACTCGCCGAGCACAATCAGCACTCTCCCGACTCCGATCGAAAGGACGCGGCTGAGGAATTGAATCAACTCATCGACAAGACGCTCAACAGCGACAACCACAAGTGGTATCTGAATAAGATGGACCCCGCCGAGAAAGCCCGACGCGAAGCCGCTCTGAAAGAATTCCAAGGCCGCTACACCAAATAACTCACGATGAGCAATCTGTTGGAGACCGTAGACGAGATCCGTCGAATGACAGACTCGGAACTCGCACAAGTTGCTGAAGATGGACTAACAACCCGCCTTCGCGAGCAAGGCGACGCAGCAAGGGCTCAGTTCGGGGGGCTCCGGCCCTCCAATCTAGGCACGTTCCTTGAAGATCGAAATCATGTCCGTCGCCCAACCCGGCTTGTTCTCGAACTGGGCGAAATGGGAATGCATCAATTTGCGCAGCCCGAAGATGATATTCGAACGCCAGGTGGAATGATGCTCTATCTTCGTCCTCTCCTTGGCAAACGACCGGACTATCTGATTAGAGCAGTCGCCTACATGATCCCCGTTGTCAACTACGGAGCGATCATTGAAGACGAGCATTGCCTAGTCTACGGAGCAGCGCTCTTTGGCGAAACACCAGAGATATTTTACGAATCGATCTGTGCGATTGCGGATTGGCTTGGCGCCGAATCAGCCACCCGATCCAAGGCCCCCGTTTAACACCGCCACGGTAGAGAGCCATCCCTTTGGTCCAGTTCCCCATTGTTCTCTTATCGAGGCAATGATTGAATACCGCCATGGCGGAATCAAAAGAAGCGATTATCCAAAGACTCTGCAATCCTGGTATCATCGCCGTGGTGCGGGCTCGAAGCAAAGAACAGGTAGTTCCCTTAGCAGAAGCCTTGCTTGCCGGTGGGGTTGTCGCAGTCGAAATCACCATGACAACCCCCCATGCCATTGAAGCGATTCGGGAGGCATCCGCCACGTTCGGTTCGCGTGCCCTCATTGGAGTGGGTACCATTCTCGATCAAGAAACAGCAACTCAAGCCATCAACGCAGGCGCACAGTTCGTCGTGACTCCGATCACGAAGCCAGAGATTGTGAGTATCGCTCATGCAGCAGGAAAACCCGTGATGATCGGGGCTTACTCACCCACGGAAGCCCAGACGGCCTACGAAGCCGATTGTGATTTCGTCAAGATCTTCCCGGCTGATGGCTTGGGAGCGAGCTATATTAAAGCCATTCGCGCCCCCCTCCCCCACTTAAGAGTCGTTCCAACTGGCGGTGTCAACTTGGACACAATGAAGTCGTTTATCGATGCCGGCTGTGTCGCTCTTGGCGTCGGCTCATCCATGATCACCAAAGAAATTCTCGAAAATGACAATTGGCAACAATTGACGGAAAACGCCAAAGCCTATGTCGAGAAGCGCCTAGAACTTGGATAAAAGAAAATCCAAGCAGTCGCTAGAGAGAAAAAGGGTCGGGAGGAACCGCACAATGCGGCCCCACTCCTCCCGACAAGTGCCGTAAGCGCATGCTTACGCCAGTTTTCACTGGCCCCCACAAAGTGGCTTGGCATTCGGTGCCAGAAACGAACCGCTATTGCCCCCTCCAAAGCAACAACACCGGTCTCACTAGAACCATCGTCAATCAGGCGCCTCCTATCCGCCCTCTTGCTACCTCACTAGTAGCTAGAGCGAGGCCATTCTCACGAATGAGAATGCGCCGAAGCCAAAAGCCCCTCATTCAAGCTTCGTCGCCGCGTTCAGTAGAAAGCCCGCACCACCCTTGAATAGGCATGAAGCCATGCATCAGTAAGGAAAGAGATGCTCGAGGTGATGTCAGCTTCGAGTTGGGAGAGCGCAGCAGTCGCTTCGACCAACTCTCCCGTGGAAGAAGCCCCCCTTCACAGATAGAGATAGACGTCGTCTTGAGGTTCGTAGCCCAAGCATTCGGTCCCTTCTCGAAGACTCCAAACCATGCCGCGGTTCTTTGACATTCCATTGACAATCACCGCGGACGCAGGCCATGAACCCGCCTCAGCCACCAGGCTCTTTTCGATCAGTTGAGCGAAGTCACTATTGGAAAGCCACATTTCTTGAAACCATCGATCCGTATCCACGAGCCCTGAGTCTTTCGGATCCTCAGCGCCTCGCTCGATGGTAATCGATCCTGCAGCAGAAAGAGTCGAGGGATGATTTTCCCCAGGCTGACACCACCCGATCCGAATACTAACCGCCGTAACCCGACCGTTACTCGCCTCAGAGATTGCACGGCTCATCCGTTCTCCCGCCAGCTTTACCGTGGCGTAACCGGTTGAATCAATCACCTTGAGCCCGGAATCCCAAATCGTTCCGACGCCAGGCTCAAGATCGGTTCGCAGTTGCCCGGAGGAATTCGCTTGCCCGAACAGACTATCTTTATACCTCCCCATCACGTGGTTTGAGGAAACGAAGACCAGACGCTGGGGCCGGCTGGCCGCTAACAAGGCCGTCGCAATATGATTGGTAATATCCATCGAGACAGCAACATCCTCCCAGGAGGCCTCCGGAAACGGATTCTGAGCAGCGAAGTGAATGATCGCATCCACATCGAGAATGCGGCTTCGCCATCGCAGATCTGCCCACCTCGAAAGATCACAGGGGACGAACTCAACTTGCGGCCACGACGCTAGGCGCTCCGACTGATCAAAGTCGGGCGTTCCGCTATCACAGGCAAGCACACGATCGAATCGATCATCAACGGCCAACTGTGAGGTGGCTTTCCAGCCCAGGTTCCCCAAGGCTCCGGTAACAAGAACTGACTTCATGACGCGCTGAGAGGCTTCATCGAAACCACCTCTTATTTCTTTTTGCCTCCATAAAATCGATCCGCATGGAATCGAGCCAAGGCCTGTAGTCGGGCGGCAATCGAAGGATTCTCCTCAATCACATTCGTGGTCTCATTCGGATCGTTCTCCATGTCAAAGAGCGAGAGCTCAATGGTGGACTGACTGTATTTCCCAGGAATCCCGGCCTTTCCAGGGCTAGCCAGCGTTCGGTACCGATGCGGCAGATGGAGTTTCCATCGACCATCTCCCGTAATGAGTCCCTGAAATTCGTTTCCGTTCGAAAACGGGTAGTAGGTGTTAGGATTGCGTGCTCCCTTACGGTCAACAAGAAGGTCCCAAACGTTCTTCCCATCCACCTCGTTTGGCAATGAGGCGCCAGCCAAGGCTGCAAAGGTTGGCAGGATATCCAGGGAACAAAATGTGTTACTCGACAATGAGCCGGCCTTGATCTGTGGCGGATACTTGATCACGCACGCGCTCCGAATCCCACCATCAAACGAGGTTCCTTTCGCCTCGCGGAAAGGGGTGACACCAGCCCGGTCCCCGTAGGCGATCCAAGGACCATTGTCGGAAGTGAAAACCAGAATCGTATCCTCCGAAAGCCCATTCGAATCCAAGGCCTTCATGATCTCGCCAACGGACCAGTCAAGTTCCATCATAACATCCCCATACAGCCCTGCTCCCGATTTCCCCTTAAACTTATCACTACAGAAAATCGGCACATGAGGCATGGAGTGAGGCACATAAAGGAAGAAGGGATTGTCACCCTGACGTTCAATGAAATCAACTGCGTGTTCGGTATACCACGTTGTCAGGTGAGGTTGATGATCTTTCGTCACGCGCTCAATCGTGACCTTATTGTTCTCCCAATACTGAAGCGGATACTTCCCCCAAAACTCAGGACTTTCAGGATGAAACTCCCACATGTCGTTCGAGTACATCAACCCACACGATTCATCAAAGCCACGCGCCGGAGGTCGGGTATCCGCTTGATCCCCAAGATGCCATTTTCCGAAGAGCGCCGTACGATAGCCTGCCGGCTTCAACATCTCAGCAATCGTTCCAAACGATGGATCAAGCCCGCGTTCCCGCGGTGCGTGTGCGCCGAACATTTTCGTGCGCCCTGGATAACAACCCGTTAAGAGCGCTGCCCTAGAAGCTGAGCAGATCGCCTGAGGCACATAGAAATTATTGAACCGACATCCCTCACGAGCCAATCGATCCACATTCGGTGTTTTGTAATTAGGACTCCCGAAGGGTTCAAAATCACCCCAGCCGGCATCATCGAGAAAAATGACGACAAAATTTGGTTTTCGATCCACCTCAGCAGCGTTCGCAGAAAACGCCCAGAGCAACACGAAGAAACTAAAGATCAAGATCGTTCTTGGTAACAACAAACGAAGGAATGAAATCATGCCCGAATCATTATCAGATTACGCTCACAAGGCAATGCCTCACGAGGATCGAAAACTAAAAAGACGGTTCTTGTTGTCACTCAAGCGAACTCGCTACAATGAGCGGCGTGATTCGAAATATTATTTTTGATTGGTGCGGCACACTGGTCAACGATCTTGAGGCAGTCTGGAAAGCAACGAATCAAACGTTCATCAAGTCTGGAGTCAAGCCCCTCTCTTTGGAAACGTTCCGCGCTGAATTCTCCCTTCCATTCCGTCCCTTTTACCAACGCTACACGCCGCATATTGAAGAGAAACAGCTCGAATTGTGGTACCTAGAAGCCTTCAAGAACGAACAGCATTCCATCGCCCCGTTCGCCCATTCCAAAAGATTTCTTGACTACTGCCAAACGCGGGGCATCAAGACCTTCGTGCTCTCGTCGATCCATGCGGATCACTTCGAGGGCCATCTGGCACTTACCGAGTTTGCCGACTTCTTTGAAGAAACGTATGTCGGCGTCCATGATAAGCGCGAGACGATTCACCACTTGCTCGACACTCATGATCTCAAGGCAGAGGAAACGCTGTTTGTTGGAGACATGCAGCACGACATCGACACCGCCAAACACGGCAGGACTCGATCATGCGCCGTTCTCACGGGATTCAATAGCCTGGCCCAACTGAAGCAGAGTCAACCCGACTTGATTGTCGAACACCTAGGCGAACTTCAGCGGCACTTGGAATCGAATCAGGGATCCATGCCGCAAATCGAGGCAGGCGACTCTGGGGAACCAACCCCAAACAATCACTTTCCTATCTCAACGGTCGGAGCCTTGATATTTGATGACACCGATCGAGTCTTGATGATTCAAACCCACAAATGGGCCAACAAGTGGGGCATCCCGGGCGGAAAAATCCAGTATGGAGAAACGTCAGAGTGCGCTCTCCGCCGTGAGATTCTCGAGGAAACCAATCTCACAATCACAGACATCCGTTTCGTTATGGTTCAAGACGCTGTTTTTCCGGAAGAGTTCTATCGACGAGAACACTTCCTACTCCTCAACTACACCTGTCACAGCGTCCCTCCCTTAGACACAAAGCTCAACCATGAGGCCCAAGCGTTTCGCTGGGTCTCCCTAAACGAAGCGCTCGAGCTCGACCTGAATATCCCTACCCGAATCCTCCTGGACGCAGTTATTGAGCAACGAAGCACGCTCAACCCCACCCACCCCAACTAGACATGGATCAAATCATCATCCGAGATCTCGAAGTCCACTACCACATTGGAGTACCGGACGAAGAACGAGCCCAGCCCCAGCGTCTCCTCATCTCCATCGAACTAGAACACCCTTTTGGCACTGCCCAAGAGACGGATGACCTCACGGAAACGATCGACTATGGCGCCATCACCACCCAACTTACGGAGTTCGGCAAGGGAAAGGAGTGGAAGCTCATCGAACGCCTTGCGAACGACATCGCTCAGTGGATCCTGCAAGGCTTCGGACCACAACAAGTCACCGTTGAAGTGAAGAAGTTTATTATCCCCAACGCGAAAGACGTCGCCGTTCGAATCACCCGACGCAAGTAAGACAGCTGGCCCCAAAAACCTAATTTGACGGCGGCTTGGGGAGTGATCCCCGAATCTGTGATTCAACCTGAACCATCGGGGCTCCCGTACTAGCCGCTACCCCAGCGGTAATTCCTGAGACATAGGCAGCCGAGGCCGAGGTCCCATTGATCAAGTAGGTCTCTCCATTGAAACTCACATACGAGTGGCCGGGCACCATCAAATCAACGAACGCACCATTGTTCGCATAATTGGCAACCCCACCGGACCGATCCGAAGACGTCACGGCAACCACCTCTGGATAGGCGGCTGGGAAAATATTATGGGTTCCCGGCTCGTTTCCAGCCGCACCAATAAAGACAACGCCCTGCTGGTGGGCATCAGAAATAAGTTCCTGCAAGAAGGGTGTTGTCTCCTGTCCCCCAAGACTCAAATTTATGATTCGTGCCCCAGAATCGATCGCAGCAACGACACCCGCCGCCACCTGGAAGGTTGAAGTCACTTCCTCGCTTCCATAAACATCGACCGGTAGAATCCGAACATTGGACCCCTGCCCTCCGTCTTCGACCATTTCTAATCCTCGCAACAAGGTTTCGGCCATGGTCGTTCCATGAGTCGGCTCATCACTGATCGGGACTCCCTCTCCCGCGACCGAGATCGTCGGCAGCAGGAACTCAGAGGCGCTGACCCCTTCGGCTTGAACGGGCGTATCGATCAGCCCCACAATCACTTTCTCAGAATCAGGATTTGGATCAATCCTCACCCGTGGACGGGAACTATTCCCAAAATTTAGCGACGCCAAGCGAGCTGGAATATCGACTTCGAGGTTGTCGGCAACGGCAACCGAATCGTTGCTTGCCAGATCCTGCCGAGCCACCTCCGTCGCTGCCGCATCCTTGAATCGAAGTCGATAGGCATTCATCCCATCGATTTTCCCCACTACCTCCGCATTAAGTCGCTCAGCAATCTGCTCAATGGTTTCCGGGGAGTCGGGATCTAGCGTCACAATCAGCTCATTCTCAATCCGCCGACTCTTAGGATGAGCCTCATTATCAGCCACCAAGGATTGAGTGGCTGAGCTGAGAGACAATTGGTAAATGTAGAGTTTCTTCTCCCCACGTTCGCCCTGGAGCAGGGCAAAATTCAAATCACCCAAAATTCGCCGCAAGCCTTGATTAAGCGGTAAGCCCTCGAAACGGGTCGACACCAATTTCTGGAGACCGGGCTCGACCATGACGTCCCAACCCGTAAGCGCACTGATATCAGAAAGCACCTTTGAGAGCGGCGCTTGTTGGAGGCTGGCGTCTAGATTTCCAGCAGCCGGATGCCAGCGCACGATCCCCACCGAGGCCGCATTTGCCCTCGAGCCGATCATCAGGCACCCAAGCCCCAGTATTAACAACAACGTCTTCACTTACCTTACCTCTTCCCCTGAGGAATGCTTCCTCATTGGTGAAACCCCACAGACCGAAAATGGTTTCCACCGAGCCCAACTTAGCTCGAATCGCACCATTCTCAAGGAAATCGGAGCCAAAACACAAGTATGCATGCGACGGTCAACTCGCAGTTTTATTTCAAAAATGAGGCGAAAAGGCCTAAATCCAGCAAATCAGCCCCCAAAAAGCGGTCTTTCTTGCTCAGAAACAACGCTATCCCCTTGACGCCCCCCAGAATAACGCTTGCGAGGATCCCTCCCACAGTGTACCCTCTCCAGCCCAACATGGCAGCAATCGGAAGGTTCCAAAAAGGTGACGAGATTTTCTACGCCAAAGTAGTCGACGGCGAGCTATTCAAGCTCAAAGGCGACGTCTTTGGTTCCCCGTCTTTTCAAAAGAAGGCGATTAGCCTCAAAGGCATCAAAACCTTGATTCCGGTAGTCCCCTCTAAAGTCATCGCTGTCGGGCTCAATTATGCGGATCACGCACTGGAATCAGGATCCCCACTGCCAAAAGAACCACTCTTTTGGCTCAAGGCTCCGACATCACTGATTCCAGACGGGGGAAAAATTGAGATTCCGTTTCCTAATCACAAGACCGATTTTGAGGCAGAACTAGCCGTCGTGATCGGGAGACGGATGCGAAATGTCACCCCTGCTGCCGCCGCTCGCTACATCTTCGGCTATACTGCCGCCCAAGATATCAGCGACCGCACCATTCAGAAATCCGAAAGCCAGTGGGCGCGAGCCAAGTCATTTGATACCTTCACCCCGCTCGGTCCCTATGTGGAAACCAAGATTGATCCCCACAAACTGACCATTCAACTCTTTCAAAATGGCCAGCTACGACAAAACTCACTGACGGGCCAATTGATTTTTAATTGCTACGACTTGGTGAGCTTTATCTCAACCAATATGACACTACTTCCCGGAGATATTATCCTTACCGGGACTCCAAGCGGCGTCGGACCGATCCAATCTGGTGATCGACTAGAGGTCCGAATCCAAGGAATGACGCCTCTCGTCAACACCGTCAAGTAGTCTCCCTTTTCCGGGAATCAAAACATCGTATCCGCATCATGCCACGTGGAACGGGCGTGCTTAGGAGGATACTTTTTTCAGCAGAGCGCACATCCGCTATCGCACCGCTGCGCAATCTCACCTACTCTGAGCCTTATGAAGCGATTGATCGCCCACTTACCTGCTCTCCTTGCCCTGACGCTTGGCGCCAGCGCCTTCGCGAACGAGCTTGAGCTCATCTGCCACAACCACCAACGGTTCCTCGCTCCGGTGAATTCGCCCGAGCATCGCAAGTACGCCCCCACAAGAGACGTCGACTTCCTCCATCTCAAACTCGACATCACGCCCTCCTTCAAGAAGCGCACCGTTAAGGGAACAACGACGCTTCTGTTTAAACCGATTTCTCGGCCTGTATCGGTCCTGAAGCTCAATGCAACCGAACTCACCGTTCACGCCGTCACCGCATCCGTATCGATCGCCGAATGGCACCTTTCAACCGAGCATCTCATTATTCATTTTGAAGCGCCCCTGCCGCTCGGACAAGAGAACACCCTAAAAATTGAGCACGAAGCTCAACCAGAGAAAGGCATGTACTTTCGAACCCCAGAGATGGGCTACCGCGAAGGAGAAACTCACCTTTTCACTCAAGGAGAACCCATCGAGTCACGTCACTGGTTTCCCTGCTTTGACTCTCCCAACGAGAAACTAACGACTGAGGTGGTCTGCCACGTCCCCGATGGCATGATCGTTTTGTCCAATGGCCGAAAACTGAGTGAAGAGAAAGACGAAGCGTCCGGTCTCGTGACCTTTCATTGGCTCCAGGACAAACCTCACGTCAACTATCTCATTGCCATCGTAGCTGGCTATTTCGAGTCGATCCAAGATCGCTATCGAGATATCCCAATGGCCTTCTACACCCTGCCCTCACAGATCGAAATGGCGAAGAATTCATACGAGGGAACGAAGGATATGATGGCGTTTATCGAAAATGAGACCGGTGTTCCCTATCCTTGGGATCGCTATGACCAGGTTTGCGTCAACGACTTCGTCGCTGGCGGCATGGAAAACACCTCCCTCACCATTCTCACCGATGGCACCCTCTTCGATCAATCGACCGAGAATCTGCGCTCGAGCCAAGGACTGGTTGCGCACGAACTCGCACATCAATGGTTTGGCGATCTCGTCACCTGTAAGGACTGGAGCCACCTCTGGCTGAATGAAGGCTTCGCCAGTTATTTCGAGGCACTCTACAGCGAACACAAAGACGGCAAGGATGCTTTCCGGTATTCCATGCTCAAAAAGATGGGTAGCTGGATGAACAACCCCAATGATCCTGTGGGAATCGTACATCGCGAATACGATAATCCTATGCAACAGTTCAGTTACCGTGCTTATCCCAAAGCGGCTTGGGTTCTCCACATGATCCGTTCCAGTATCGGTCCCGATCTCTTCCGCCAGATGATGAAGACTTATCTAAAGCGGCACACCTTTGAATCGGTTGTCACCGAGGATCTCAATCAAGTGCTGGAAGAGCTCACAGGCCGATCCATGGACCAATTCTTCGATCAGTGGGTGTATCACGGTGGACACCCCGACCTCGGCATCAGCTTCCAATGGGATACCAAAACCAAGATGGCAAAACTCAACATTCGCCAGAAGCAAACCCCAAGCGAGAACGTCTTGCTCTTTCGCTTCCCGCTCACACTTCGCTTTAAAGGGAGCGACTGGGCAAGGGACTTTGAGATTGAGATCGACTCAAGCGTTGAAGATTTCTACTTCCCGCTTCCAGGAAAACCAACGATCGTCCGAGTCGACCCTGAGTTCACCACCCTATTGCGACAGGACGTGAAACTTCCCAACGAAATGCTCTACGCCCAAGCAGAGGACGAGTCAGACTTGATCGGCCGAATCCTTGCTATTCGGCAACTCGCAAAAAAGGACAACATGAAGGCCATTGAGATTCTCACGAACCGACTCCAGAACGACTCTTTCTACGGTGTCCGAATCGAAGCGTCAAAGGCCCTTAAATCGATCCATTCTCCGGAATCACTCGAAGCACTCTTTGCTGCCTCGGAACAAGACGATCCACGTGTTCAGCACCAAGTCATCTCTGCCACCAGCTCCTTCTTCGATCCAAGATCTCGCGATCAAGCGCTCCACGTGATCGATACGGAAACGAACCCGATGATAAAATCGACCGCCATCACTTCCCTCAGCGCCTATGATCACGACCGACTGAAAACGATCCTGCTGACAAGCCTCCGGAACAAATCCCCGCAGGAACGAGTCGCAGGCGCCGCGATTCGTGTCATCAGCGATCTAGCCGACCCTGTCTACGTCACACCACTCCTCGAATATCTCATGACAGGACAGACAAGAGTTCCGGCTGGAGTCTTCCGATCCGGCCTAGGAGCGCTCGCCAAAGCGGCCCACGGCCTCACAGATCGCACCATCGTTCGAGAATATCTGGCCGGCAAGACAAGCCATCCCAAGACCCGCCTTCGTTCAGCAGCCATTCAGGCCCTGGGCACCCTAGGAGATACCAAAGCGATCCCGGTGCTCACTCGCCTTGCAGCCGGACATTCAGACCACCCTGATCGAAAAGCAGCGGAGGCTGCCCTCAGCAAACTTCGAAGCAAGCAAGCACCGGAACGACAGCTCAAGCAACTCCACGAATCCATCAAGGATCTGCGACAAAGTGAGTCCAAACTAAAATCAGAACTTCAGGACCTCAGAAAAAAATTCGAGGCCCTTAGTCAACCCGTGAAGGAAATCGGGACAGAAGCAGACACCACAGCCCCCTTGCTCCTCGACCCACCGATTCCGCCAACTCACTAAGAACCCTGTCATTTCGAATTCACCGTTGACAGCCAATCCGGCAGAGCGCTTAGTTTGCGCCCCTAGAAACGTTCATATTTTAATACTAGAGAAGACATGCGTTGGACCCAAACCTTTATCCCGACCCTCAAAGAGACGCCTGCGGAGGCTGAAATCCTTTCGCATCGACTCCTGCTACGCGCAGGCCTAATTCGCAAGCTCACTGGCGGCCTCTACACCTTTCTTCCCCTGGGACTAAAGGTGATGCAAAAGATTGCGAACATCGTTCGGGAAGAAATGAATCGAGCCGGAGGCATCGAGGTGCTCATGCCAGCCCTGCAACCGCCCGAGATTTGGCAACAGAGCGGCCGCTATGAAACCGCGCAGGACGTCTTCTTCAAAGCCCAAGACCGGAGCAAGCGTGAGTGGATCCTGGGCCCCACTCACGAAGAAGTGATCACCACCCTCGTCGCAAGCGAGATCAATTCCTATCGTCAACTTCCCCGCAATTTCTATCAGATCCAGACGAAGTTTCGTGACGAGATCAGACCTCGTTTCGGTCTCATGCGCGCTCGAGAATTCGTCATGAAAGACGCCTACAGTTTTGACGCCTCGGATGAGTTAGCGCAATTGAGCTACGAGAAAATGTATCAGGCATACGTGAACATTTTCCGGCGCTGCGGTCTCAAGGCCCTCCCAGTGGAGGCTGATACCGGCGTCATGGGGGGCAAGCACTCTCACGAATTCATGGTACCTGCGGAAGTGGGAGAGGATGACATTGTCTACAATGAATCCGGAACCTACGCCGCCAACATTGAAAAGGCATCCAGCGCCTTGGCGGCCCCGTTTCCCGAACCCGCCGACGTTGCCTCACAGCCTGCACTTGAAAAATTCGAAACACCTGGAGTCAAGACGATCGAGGCACTTGAGAAAGATCCTTACCAGGTTCCTGCGAACCGACAGATCAAGACCCTCGTCTATATGGTCGATGAAAAAGCCATCCTGATCCTCTTGCTCGGTTCCGACCAATTGAATGAGGCTAAACTCGCAGGCGTCGTTGGCTCGACCAACCTACGTCCTGCTACCCCCAAGGAGGTATTCGAAACCCTCGGCGCTTATCCCGGGAGTTTGGGTGCGATAAACGTCTCCGGCCCAGCAATCTATGCCGATACCATGCTCCGGAACGGCTACGGACTCACTACCGGAGCGAATGAAAAGGGCGTACACGTACGCAACGTCTGCATGGAACGAGATATTACCGTCACCGCCTGGAACGATCTCCGGATGGTTAAAGAAGGCGAACCCTGCCCGGAAACGGGTGAGGCTTTGAAAATTCGGGCCGCCATTGAGGTCGGGCATGTGTTCAAGCTGGGAACAAAATACAGTGAAAACCTTGGCGCCACCTTCTTAGACACTCACGGTAAGCAACAACCTGCCGTGATGGGCTGCTACGGCATCGGAGTCACCCGAACCCTTCAGGCGATTATCGAACAAGATCACGACGACTCGGGTATCATTTGGCCCGTCAGTGTGGCCCCATTCACGGTCTGCATTACAGCACTCGACATTGACCCCGAAAGTCCGGCAATGAAGACGGCAGAATCGATCTATCAGTCACTTATCGACAAGGGGATCGAGGTCATCCTGGATGACCGCGACGAACGGCCAGGGGTCAAATTCAAGGATTCCGAATTGATTGGCTTCCCAATCCGAATCGGTGTGGGAGCGAGATCGCTAAAGGAGAACGTCGTCGAAGTCAAACCCCGCGGAGGCGACCTGCAGAAAGTCTCACCGGATACCGTCGTGGACCTCGTTACGACCTGGATAGCCGACAACGAGAGCCCCAGTGCGTAGCATCAGAACTTGCTCGTTGCTAGCAAAAGGGGCCAACGAACGAATCGTTGGCCCCTTTCTTGTTATTCAGCCGGTATTGCCAGCCAACCCCGAATTATCGCAGCATGTGGCAAAACATCGCATCGCGAAGCTTTGGCTCAAACCAAGTACTCTTCGGAGGCATGATCTGATCAGCGTCAGCAATCGCCATCAAGTCTTCGATATCCGTCGGATACATCGAGAAGGCCACCCCATCACCCGCTGCGTTGACCAAACGTTCTAGTTCCCCATTCCCCCTAATTCCCCCTACGAAGGCCACACGGTGGCTTGTACGCGGATCAGCGATCCCCAGGAGTGGGTTCAAGATGTGTTGCTGCAAGATCGAGACATCCAGTCGCTCCACGGGATCCGCAGCGGATCGGACCGACTCTTTGAATTCCAATCGATACCAAGCCCCACCAAGGAACATCCCTAAACGGTGTTTCTTGCTTGGCTCAACGGACTCAGTCTGCGGCTCAATCGTGGCGATCTCACCAATGCGTTCCAGTAGGGCCTCTGCCGTTAGCCCGTTCAAATCCTTCACAAAGCGATTATAAGCCAAAATCTGCATTTGGTTGTGAGGAAACAGCACGGTTAGGAAATCCGAACTATGATTCTGACCGTTTCGAGCCTTCGCAACTCGAGAGGCTGCGGCACTGCGATGATGACCATCAGCAATGTAAAGTGTTGGAATGGCTTTGAACTGCGCTTCGATCGACTCAATCTGAGATGGGTCGGTCACGGTCCAAGCACTATGCCTCACCTCATCCTTACCAACGAAGTCTATTTCAGGAGCGCCACTCGTCAGTGATTCAAAGAGCGTATCGAGAGTCGCATTTGCTGGATACGTCAGGAACACAGGGCCCGTTTGCGAATCCAGAGCTTCCATGTGCCGCACCCGATCATCCTCCTTATCGGGCCGTGTGAACTCATGTTTCTTAACAATCCCTTGATCGTACTCTTCACAACTCGCCACAGCAACCAATCCAATCTGGGAATGAGCGCCCATAATCTGACGGTAGAGATAATAACAAGGTTGCTCATCTTGAATCAACAAAGCTTCAGAAATCAAACGATCAAAATTCTCCCGTCCCTTGGCATAAACAGACGGGTCAAAGGGGTCCGTCCCTTCGGCAAGATCGACCTCAGGTTTACTCACATGGAAAAAACTCTGAGGACGCCCCTCGACAGCTTTCCTCGCTTCCGCCGAGGAAAGGACATCATAGGGAAGCTCACAAATCTCGCTTGCCAGTTCAGGTTTGGGACGCAACGCAGGGAACGGTTTTACACTTGCCATAAGAAATAATTCAGCCACACGACCAAAACAGATCACCTCCTCCCTCGTCAAATCTTTGTTGTAACGGGAGATATTCACCCCAACGAAAGCAGACTTAATCGAAAATAAACTTGATCTAAGTTCAAAATTGCGGTTAAACGCGCCTGATCAATGTCACAAAAAGTAATGATTTCTCACCGATGCGGCGCGTAATAATGGATCGCCAACCGCACTTAATTCAGCCATTGGGGGTTTCTTGAGTCGTCCTCACTTTTCCCGTAACCGTCGCTTCCGTGGACCTCGTATTCGTACCAACGAACGAATCCGTGCCCGAGAAGTTCGAGTCGTCGATGCCAAAGGGGGCCAACTTGGAGTCTTTAGCAGACAAGACGCTCTAAGAATGGCCCGCGAGCGAGGGGTCGATCTGGTAGAAGTTGCCGAAAAAGCCGATCCGCCAGTGTGCCGGTTGGTCGATTTCGGCAAATACCAGTACGAACAATCGAAGAAGAAAAAGGAGAATAAGAAGAGTCAGCACGCTAATCGAACCAAAGAGGTTCAATTAAGCGTTAAGATTGACGCCAACGATCTCCAAACGAAAAAGAATCACGCGATCGATTTCCTCTGTGAGGACATGAAGGTCAAAGTGACTCTCCGCTTTCGTGGTCGCGAAAACGCCCACACTGAGGTTGGGTTCGAAGTCGTGAAACAGTTTCTCACGGACGTCGAAGCTTGGGGCCACCCTGATGCTCCCACGAAGAAAATTGGTCGTGGTCTGATCGTCATGATCAGTCCCCTCCCCAAGAATCAGCGTGCTGAGCATCCTGGACACGAAAAGACTAAGCTTATTCATGAGCCCGACGCTGAAGAGTCGGACTCTGAGGAAGAGTTTGACGACGACGATCACGATGATCAGCACGAGGCGTAAGATCAATCGCTTCTCGTCAACGAGTTTCTAACCACAAGGGCTTGGGTTTAACCCAGGCCCTTTTGCTTTAGCATCTCCTCCATCACGATCTGCATTTGGAGCTCTGCCAGGTCTGCAGTCAATTCATCCATCGATTTCACCAACTCTTTCAATCGCTGCCAATCCCCGACGTAGTCAGGATCTTGATCTGGATCCGGCCCCAGACAGGTGCTCATCTCCGCAATCGCACTCTGAAGTTCTTCCAGATACTCGTCACTCAGCTCATCCTTGCACAAGGATACTCCCTGCTGAGTCGCTACAAGGATTTCTTTGGCCTTTAGGCGGTTCTCTATCCAACGCCGAGCAGCGAGGTCGTCAAAGGCATGTTCCACGGATTCTTCCACCATCTGCTGAACGTCGGCATCATCCACATCAACCACCGACTGCACCCGTTCAAGCCGTTCTTGTCCCGTTTTGATATCGCGAGCAAGCACATGCAACACCCCATTGACATCAATCTCAAATTGCACCCCAACCCTCGGCACGCCCCGAGGCGCTTTCTCAAAGGACAAGGTGAAGCGCCCTAGGCTCCAATTATCTTTGGATTTCTCCCGCTCGCCTTGAAGCAGGTGAATGAGCATCTCACGCTGACCGTCAACCGCCGTTGTAAAGGTTTCGCCTGCTTTGACCGGAATCGTCGAGTTTCGTGGAATGATCACATTCATTAGTCCACCAAAGGTTTCAATTCCGAGAGACAATGGCGTCACATCCAGAAGCAACACATCTTTGAATTCTCCAGTTAGGATCGCCCCCTGAATCGCCGCTCCCAAGGCCACCGCTTCGTCAGGGTGCTGGGACACATTCAGAGTTGGCCCCTCGGCTTCATGATAATCCTCCCCCAATCGCAAATCGCCACGGGTTTCCTCGAACTCCGCACATTCGAACCATTCGGACACCATGCGGCGAACCAAGGGCATCCGCGATTGCCCACCGACTAGGATGACTTGATCGAGATCTTTCGCAGCCAACTTTGCATCTTCAAGCGCCCGACGACAATGGGCTCGAGTCCCCTCGACGACACCCTTGGCGAGACCTTCCAGAGTCTCCCGGCTCAATGCACCACTGAAACTGTATTCGGGCGTCAGAAATGGCAGCAGCACCTCAAAGCTCTCTTCCTTGCTGAGTTGGATTTTGGCCATTTCAGCCACCTGCCGAACCCTCGCCCTCGCTTCCGCACTTAGGTCAATAATGCTCGGCCCACCCTCGTCCGCAATCCATCCAGCAAGATGTTCAAACAGTTTCTGATCAATATCATCGCCGCCCAATCGCGTGTTGCCATTCGTTGACAGTACCTGAAAGGTCCCTTCGGTCAGCTCGAGTATGGAGAGATCAAAGGTCCCGCCCCCAAAATCATAGACCGCAACTTTGGCCCGGTCACTGAGCTTGTCGAGCCCGTAAGCCAACGCGGCGGCCGTCGGTTCATTGATAATCCGTTCAACGGTCAATCCCGCCAGTTCTCCTGCTTCAATGGTTGCCTGTCGTTGGGCATCGTTGAAATAGGCCGGCACGGTAATCACGGCTCGCGTGATTTCTGTCTCTAACCCGGCTTCGGCAACCGCTTTGAGATGCTTAAGGATCTCTGCAGAAACGTGCTGAGGACTGCGCGACTGCCCTCCGAGCCGGACCTCAACGCCCCCTTTGTCGCTCGCCTTGATGTCGTAGTCGACAGACCTTGCATCGTCCTGACACTCATGGTACCGACGCCCCATATACTGCTTCACGGAATAGACGGTGGTCTTAGGTGCCACGTTCCGGCCCCGCTTGGCTAGTTCGCCGACCACCACGTCCCCCGATTCCGGATCAAAATGGACCACGGAAGGAGTAATCCGATTCCCCGAAGAATCCGCCAGTACAATAGGAAATCCCGAATCCACAACCGCAACCGCTGAATTGGTCGTTCCGAGATCGATGCCAACAATCTTGCTCACAGGCTCAATGCTGCCACGACCGCTAGTCCAACTGAACAAAAAAACGATCCGAGCTAGCGATCCGCTAGGAGACGCTGTACTTCCTGGATCCGATCGCAGAGCGCTTCGATCGCTACCGACGCCCTTTCAACTTGTTCGTCGATGTGGGTCCACTCTCCTTCTTCAATCGCTTCCCGAATTCCGGGAAAGGTCTTCACCCCGTATCCTGTGTAAAAGCCAGGAGCATAGATCTGATGGCGGAACCAAGGCCGGCGAGGCAAGCCATCTGGCGATGTCAGAGCTTGCTCCGACTGAAACAATCGACGATTGATCCGATGCAGCGCTGTCGTGGCCAAGGGACTCTCCTGCTGAAAATAGTCCCCCCACGCTTGCTCAAATCGTTCAGATTGAGACCGAAGGCGATCCAAGGCATTTAACAAGGGAGCCAAACTAAAGTGAGGCACTCGGGGCTTCGGTGCCGGAGCAACAAACGGCAAGGTCGGGTCAGACGCTTGTTTCAAATAGCCTTCGGCCAGGAGGAAATTGTGCCTTTCTGTAGCCGCTCTCGTCTCATCCACTAATTCTTGAAGCTCCGAAGCATAGCGCGAGAAGGTCTCACTCGCAGCCTGGAACCGAAAGGGAAGCAGCTCAGCATCCAGAAGTCGAAGCGTTAATCGCCCGCAGACCTGAGTTAGCGCGATGCCATAATCGAAACCAGGATCAATAAATTTCGTGTAATGATCGAAGGTGTCAAAACAAGTGTGATACTCGCCACCGATCCCCTCACCTCCAAAGGAAACATTGAACGAGGGCACTCCCAGGTGTTGCAAGAAAACCGTGTAGTCAGAACCGGATCCCAGTG
Organism: uncultured Verrucomicrobiota bacterium; assembly: GCA_913061285.1. GTDB lineage: Bacteria > Verrucomicrobiota > Verrucomicrobiia > Limisphaerales > AAA164-E04 > UBA2970. The sequence goes on from CAJXVR010000046.1 coordinate 18,332, forward strand.
CGCTGAGGAAGAGGTCAGAACGCCCCATGATCCGCTCTCGCTGTGCAGCGGAACCATGAACCAAGCGCGACGCTCGGAGCCGCTCCGACACAGACACCCCGGTTTGTGGGTCCGTAACGTGATGAGCGACTGCGGCGGCCAAGGGTTCCAAGGTATGGGAGCCCCCAATTCGCAGAAACCCACGGGAATTGCCGTCCGTATTGATGTAGGCAACCGCTTTCTCCCGGAGCAGCTTGGAGTGTTCTTCTGCCCACTCTGTCGAGCCTAGCAAGCCGGGCTCCTCAGCATCCCAACTACAAAACACCACCGTTCGCTTCGGACGCCAACCTTGAGCCATCAGCTTAGCAAAGGCACGCGCTTGCTCCATCAGGGTCACCAGGCCACTGATAGGATCCCGAGCGCCGATCACCCAAGCGTCGTGATGATTCCCCCGAATCACCCACTCATCAGGAAACGTTGTCCCCTCGATTTTTGCGATCACATTATAGGCCGGCACCAGATCCCAATGAAACTCAAGCTTCAGCCGAACAACCGTACCCGCCCCCCCCATGCGATAGGTCAACGGCAGAGCCCCTCGCCACGAATCCGGAGCCACCGGACCATCGAGTGTCTTCAATAGCACTTCGGCATCCACTGAAGAGATCGGCAGAACCGGGATCTTCATCAAGGTTTCAGAATCCTCCCGGCGGAGCCGAGGCGCCTCTCGCGTCGCGCCATAGTTTGGGGTCAGCGGATCTCCGGGTCGCATCGGAAGATCCACCACCGAACCTCGCTGAACAGCGGTGTCATGCTTGAACGCGCCGTTGGGATAGGCCGCACCGAGCACGAACCCGTCTGCAGAAGGGTCATTAAAGATAATGCAGCCGATCGCTCCCTTCTCATGGGCGACCTTGGGCTTGATCCCCCGCCATGATCCACCATACCGAGCAATGACAATCTTTCCGTCGACATCGATCCCTCGCTGTTCCAACACCTCATAATCCCTCGGTAGCCCCTGGTTCACGTAGACCAGTGAGCCGATCACTTCTCCGTCAGCGGAATAGGCGTTGTACGGAGGCAATCCTTCTGCCTTCAACGCCTCCGCTGCGGAATCCGTTCCGACGATCACCTCCTTCAGTGTCAGATCGACGGGCAGGGGTCTCAACTGACGAAGTTCCCGTGTTTTCGGAGTCGGGAAAAGAACGTGATAAGTTTCAATGCTTGTCTCGTATCCCCACGACTGAAAAAGGGACGCGACAAACTCAGCATTCTCTTTCGCCTTAATCGAGCCCGCGTGATGAGGACGATCAGTCATCTGAGCCATCCATTCTCGCAAATTGGCAGGGTCAAGCTGTTGATCAAAGGCAGCTTCACGGGCCAACAAGGCCTTCGCATCCTTTGAGCGGTAGCCCGGTATTTCCTCCGCCGCAACCCGCCACCAAGCGATCACAACAAGCAGAGATAAAACCGCGCTATAAAAGGGCCTACGAATCGTCATTGGCCGTTATCATAGAGCGCCACTAAACCGGGTCACGCCTAATCCTCGAACGGTCCAAACAAGGAATGAATCAAACTTGCCCTAAAAAGAGCAACCTCCTCAAGAGAGCGGCGCCTTTGCTAAGAGCCACAGCCCAAACGGGAAAGGACTGAATCAGCACCAGCTCTCTGGAGTGCGAAGGCAAGGCTGTCGCTTTTCCCTCGCTCTGGGAGCATCCCTCCCCCAGTTCTCGGGTATGATTCAATGGTTGCGTGCGTCCCAAATCGATTCATACTATCCTTCATCATGAAACCCTGTCTCAGCCTTTTACTCGCCACGCTCGTTTGTTTCATTGGGTCAACTCAGGCTCAGCTCCCAACCGTTACCGAAGTAGAATACCAACCGTTCGTTGCCGCGACGGAGCGCCTCCTCGAAGCATTGGTATTCGTGGGAGCACCGCTCACCGATTCCGATAAAAACCTGATCACCTCGGCAACACGATCGGATGATCAATCCGAGGCCATTCGGCAGATTCAAGGTGTCCTGGACCGATACACCGTCGCCGGTGTTCACATCAACCCCGAGAGTCGAGTGAAGGTTGCAGAGGGAGCAGCCGTAAAGCACTTGGTCCAACAAGGATGGCGCACCTTCCTCGTCAAGGTTCACAATGAGGCAGGAATCAATCCTCAGCTCGTCGCCGAAAGCCCCAACGCGGCTCCCCAGTACAAACGAAGCAGCGGTTCGCCCGATCCTAAGGCAGAAATCTCTCAGAGCGATGTCGCCCAGCGCTTCCTCGATATCGAAATGTTCAACAACCCACCGCTGAAACCCAATCTCTCGGGCCTCGCGTTGGAGTATCGCATTATTCAGTTATTCAGTCGCGATATCGGTAAACGGGAGGCAAAGCTTGCGTTCAATGTCGGGCAAGGCACACAGGACATCGGATTCCGCAACGTGGTCCCGATTCTCTTCCATTGCCTCCCCGCAGTTGAAGTCGCACTTCGGCTACAAGACTATGATGGATCTCCCACCTCAGCTGCGTTCGTCGTCCGCGACAAATTCGGTCGGGTGTATCCCAACCCGGCAAGAAGACTCGCCCCTGACTTCTTCTTTCATAACCAGGTTTATCGTGCGGATGGAGAGTCGCTACACTTGCCTCCTGGAGAGTTCACCTTCGAGATCTCTCGAGGCCCCGAATACCATATTCAAAAGCACCAGATCACCGTGCAAGAAGGAGTCGTCAGTCAAACGGCATCATTCAAGCTAGATCGATGGATCCACCCCAAATCTCGTCAATGGATCTCTGGAGACCACCACGTGCACGCGGCTGGCTGTGCTCACTACGAAAACCCCACAGAAGGGGTCACACCGGCAGATATGATGCGGCATATTATGGGCGAAGATCTCAACGTGGGTTGTGTGCTAACATGGGGCCCTTGCTGGTATTCGCAGAAGAATTTCTTCGAAGGCAAGACCTCAGCCCTCTCGGTTCCCAACTACCTCATGCGATATGATGTTGAAGTCAGCGGGTTCCCCTCGTCGCACGCTGGCCATCTCTGCCTCCTACGACTCACTGAGGATGATTACCCTGGAACCTCTCTGATCAATGAGTGGCCCAGTTGGACGCTACCGGTACTCGCCTGGGGAAAAAGTCAAGGAGGCGTCGTCGGCTACAGCCACAGTGGTTGGGGCCTGGCCCTGCCGGACTATGCTCCCAATGGAGAACGGGTATGGCGAAATGCACGGCGGGGCGCTAATCAAGGTCAATGGAACGGTCGCGCCGCAGACCTCCTTCCAGACTACGCCATGCCACCCTTCGACGGCATTGGAGCCAACGAATACGTCGTTACGGTTGCCCATGATGTTTGTGACTTTATCTCAGCTGTTGACACGCCCGCGATTTGGGAATTGAACATTTGGTATCATACGCTTAACTGCGGTTTCCGAGCAAAAATCAGTGGAGAAACAGACTTCCCCTGCATCTACGGAGACAAGGTTGGCCTCGGTCGAATTTACGTCAAACTTGACCCAGGTCAGAAACTCGACTTTGACACTTGGGTTCAAGGACTGAAACGGGGACGGAGTTACTGCGGCGACGGCATGAGCCATATCTTCGATTTCAAAGTCAACAACACCGCACTCGGTGAGCCTGGCACGACCGGAGAACTCAGCCAGCTAAACCTCCTCAAACCCGGCCCAGTCAAGGTCACCTTTGACGCCGCCGCCCTCTTGGCCGAGGAACCCAACGAGCACACCGAAAGCATTCGTAATCGGCGTCTTGACCAAAAACCATACTGGCACATCGAACGTTCCCGAGTCGGAGACACTCGCACGGTCCCTGTTGAAATCATTGTCAATGGTTACCCCGTTGCCCGAAAAGAGATTCTCGCAAACGGAGAGACGATTCCAATGACCTTCGATATCGAACTTGAGCATTCCAGCTGGGTCGCCGTGCGCATTCTCCCCTCTGTTCATACGAACCCAATTTTCGTCGAAGTCGGAGGAAAGCCCATCCGAGCAAGTCGACGCAGTGCCGAATGGTGCATCGAAGCCGTCGACACCTGCTGGAACTCAAAACAAGGCCGTATTCGAGACTCTGAGAAAGCCGCCGCCGCCGAAGCCTATGATCAAGCTCGAAACATCTACGCCAAGATCCTCAACGAATCAGTCGCAGAATAAGACCTCGTTAGGTTAAGCCCCGCTCTCTCGAAAGTCGAGGCAGGTCAGGAGTGTCCCCGTACTAAGGCCACTCCTGACCTCAATCTTCACAACCGAATTTCTCTGATCTGATTCAGCCGAAACTCCGGACTAGCTCACCTCGTCCCATCCGCCTAAGCTTGCGGCACTCAACACATCGCATCATGAAACCCATCGTCCAGATCTCGCTCGATCTCACCTCAATTCCCGAAGCGCTGAAGACTGCTCAGATGGCCATCGACGCAGGCGTCGATTGGCTCGAAGCAGGCACCCCGCTGATCATCGCGGAAGGAATGAACGGCGTTCGCGCCCTCCGAAATGCCTTTCCTGAAACCCCGATCGTGGCAGATCTCAAGACTATGGACGGAGGCTGGTTAGAAGCACAACTCATGGCCAAGGCGGGTGCGACCCACGTCGTAGTGATGGGACAGGCCCATGAAGAGACCGTGGAGCTCGTCGTCAAGGCAGGTCAAGATTTCGGAATCTCTGTCATGGGAGATAACTTAGGAATGACAGACATGGTTCAGGGAGCCAAGAAACTGGCAGACCTCGGGTGCCATCAGATCATTCATCACATCGGCTATGACTTTCGTAATCTGAGACGTGAACGTGGGCTAGAGGCCCCTGCCCCACTCGTGCAGCTGCGCGAGGTTGTGGCCGCCGTTGATGTTCCGGTGCAAGCCGTCGGGGGACTCACTCTCGAACAAGCGATTCAAACCCCTAGCTATGGAGCACCTCTGGTCGTCATTGGAGCGCCCCTGGCAATCGACGCCGATTCCTTTCAAGCCGCTGCAGGTGACACCGCCGCCGTCCTCAAAGAAATTTGCACTCGAGTCCATGCCTTTGGAGATGTCCCCGTCGGTAAGGAGGCACGTCAATGAGTCAATCTATGCCGGGCGTCGTGAACTACGCGGCAGCCCCCCAGAGCGTCGAACTCCGAGAGGTCCCGGTCCCCGAGATAGGATCCGAGGATGTTCTTCTTCAAGTGGAGGCCGTCAGCGTATGCGGCAGTGATCTCCATCAGTGGCTCGGGGGCGTGAGTTGGCCAGTGAACTATCCGTGCATCCTCGGCCACGAATTCGGCGGTTTCATCGCCAAGGCCGGCAAGCACGTCTCGAACTTCAAAGAAGGCGACCGCGTGGTCAGCGAAACGGCCGCTGTGATCAATCAGAATTCCCCGATGACACGTCGCGGGCTCTACAATCTCGATACCGACCGACTCGGGTTCGGATACGGCGTGAACGGAGCAATGACCCAATTCGTTCGTGTTCCTGAACGCTGTCTCCACGCCATCCCCAAGGGCCTCCCCTTTGAGAAAGCAGCTCTCGCAGAGCCATGCTCAGTGGCATACAACGCCGTCTGCGGTAACGGGCGGGTAACGCCAGGCGACCACGTCCTCATTTTAGGCCCCGGCCCCATCGGATTACTGTGTGCTCTCATGGCGAAGCTCAGTGGCGCAGGCCACTTGATCGTCGCCGGATTGCCCAACGACATCAAGCGACTGGAAATAGCGAAACAACTCGGCGCCGATGCGGCCTTGGACGGGAACGTTCTCGAGCACGTCAAAGCCCAAGGGGACGGACTCGGCGTGGACGTCGTGATCGATGCCGCCGGCGTTTCCTCAACCTTCGAACTCGCCATGCAAGCCGTAAGACCCGCGGGCCAAATCGTCAAGGTCGGTTGGGGCCCGCAACCCCTCAACTACAGTCTCGATACGATGGTTCAAAAAGCTGTGACGGTCCAAGGCAGCTTCTCCCACAATTGGCCTATCTGGGAACGGGTGCTTCAGATGATCCATAGCGGTCAGATCAATTTAGATCTGATTATTAGCAAGGTAGATCGACTCGAAAACTGGCGAGATAATTTTGAGAAAATGCATGCGGGAGAATTCGTAAAAGCCGTGCTCAAACCACAAGACTAAGCCCCGAGACGTAACCCGTCCCTCCACCTTTGCCTCAATCCCATACATAGAAAATCGCTATGCCTCTTGCCGCTTTTCCCAAATGCTTCATCGACGCGATCTGCGTGGAAAAAACCATGACAGTGTACGATTGGATCGAACTCACTGCTCCCATGGACATCGATGGACTCGAATTCTATTGGCCCATGACGCCAGGAGACGATTTCAAAGAAATCACACGCCTCCGCCATGCCGTAGAAAATCAAGGACGGTGCATTCCCATGATGTGCTACTCACCAGATTTTACCCACCCGGATCTCAATGATAGAAAACGAGAAGTGGCCAACGAAGCGCATGCACTCAAGGTCTGCCAAGACCTGGGCGTGCAATACTGCCGCGTTCTCTCCGGTCAACGCCGACCAGGGGTCTCACAAGAGGAGGGGATCAACTGGGTACGAGAGTGCATCGAAGCACTGATTCCCGCCGCTGAAAACCACCAAGTCGTGCTCATTCTTGAGAATCACTACAAAGATGGATTCTGGGACTATCCCGAGTTCGCACAAAAACAAGATGTCTTCCTTTCTCTCCTCGATGCCATCCCTGAAAGCCCCTGGTTCGGAGTGAACTACGATCCCTCAAATGCGATCACCGCCGGCGACGATCCCATCGAACTACTTCAGGCAGTGAAACATCGAGTTCGAACCATGCACGCCAGTGATCGCTACTTCGAAGGGGGAACGCTAGCAGACCTCCAACAGATGGACGCCGAAGCCCAGAAGGGGTACGCGTCGATCCTAAAACACGGTGTGATTGGCAAAGGGCTCAACGACTACGACAAGATCTTTTCGATCCTCAATGAGATCGGATTCAGCAGTTGGATCTCGATCGAAGATGGCCCAGACCCGGCCAAAGGAATCGACGACATCACCCAATCCGCCATCTTCCTCCGACAGAAGATGGCGGAACATGGCCTTAAGTGATACCGAGGCCTCAATCTCTAGTCTTCCCAATATTCTTCCATGTAGTCCGGCCATCGATCCTCGGGTTCGAATCCCAAGAGACTCTTTAACGGACTTAGGTCATAGCGCATTCGCAGGGTCGGCCGACTACAAGCATACACGATCTGATAGCCAAACCCGGGCTCTGCCGCAACGGCAGCAACAAAGAATCGAGCCGCATCTCGTGGGCTGAAGTACACATCACGGTGAACTTCGTTTTGCTCTAACTCCACTGCATGGGAACGATCACGAGGACAGGCTCCCAGACGGACGGAGAGAACATCAAGCCCATATTCCCGATGGAACATTTGCCCCGCAATCTCACCAAACTCCTTGGTCAGCGCATACCAAAAACGCGGTCGCGGGGGCTCGGTCACCGAGATCGGCCAGGGCCCGTGTTGTTGCGTTCCCCAGACAACCTGCCCTGAACTAGCGATCACCAGCCGTGAAACCCCCTGGAACTGGGCTGCCGTCAGTATCTGATAAAGCCCACCAACGTTGCTTGGCATCAGTTCGTCGAGAAAGAGCGCATCATCGGGGATAGCTGCTAAGTGGATCAAGGTATCCACGCCCTCGCAAGCGGCTTTCGCGAGTGATTCATCCTGAAGGTTCCCACGGAATTGACGATCGCAAGTCGGACAGTCCTGGAGATCCAATCCCCACACGCGATGCCCTGCAGCTTTCAGTCCCTTGACCGCAACCCTTCCTAAGGCGCCAGCGGCCCCCGTCACGAGAATGGTTTTTGACGACGGCATATCAATACTATTGTTCCATCCATTACGGCAGTATGCGACCGAGCCCAGCGATCGCGCACGAATTTCGTCACCTCGCTCGAAACCATGACGCCCCCAGAAGTCAGGCCTCCCCACAAACAACAAGCGCGAGTTTTTGCTTTCGCTTGCTTACTTGATTGACTATCTCCTTGTCCCCAATGCGCGAGGAATTATTCCAAAACGTCTCGCAGATCGTCATCAAATTCGGTACAGGCATCCTTACCGACGAGAACAATCTGCCGGATCTGAAGCAGATCGAACAGTTGGTCAACCAGGTGTCTGCCTTGCATCGAGCCAAGAAAGGCGTGATCGTCGTCTCCTCTGGGGCCGTCGGTGCTGGCATGGGCGCACTCGGTCTAAAGAAGCGGCCAGTGCTCCTTCCCCAACTCCAAGCCTGTGCCGCTCTCGGTCAATCGCAGCTCATTTCCACCTATCAGGAGTTTTTCGCGAAGAAAGGGATCCTTACCGCCCAAGTACTCCTCACCCATGAAGATCTTAAGGACCATGATCGACATCTCAACGCCCGCAATACCTTAGCCACACTCATCGCTCAGGGGATTGTTCCCATTGTGAATGAGAACGATGCCGTTTCATACACAGAACTTAAATTTGGCGACAACGATGCCCTTTCCGCTCTCGTCGCGAGCCTCCTTCCTGTGGACCTGTTGGTCATTTTGACCACTGCAGACGGAGTCATTGAAGGATTCGGAACGCCCAAGGCAAAGCGCCTGTCAGTCATCGAGAAAGTCGACCGACATATCGAAGCGCTGGCCCGCGGCACAAGCAGTGTGACAGCAACCGGAGGCATGGCAACCAAGGTGCTCGCTGCCAAGATTGCCAGCCGGTCTGGGATCCCCACACTGATCGCATCAGGAACAAAGAAGCACATTCTCAAGCACATGCTTGCGGGCAAGGATGAGGGAACCTTAGTCCTTCCAAGCAAGGCTCGCCTCAAAGGGCGGAAACGCTGGATCGCGTTCTTCCACAATCCACTTGGCCAACTCGTCGTGGATGATGGCGCCAAAGCCGCCTTACGAGAAAATGGCAAGAGCCTCCTACCCAAAGGAATCGTCCGCATTGAGGGGGAATTCAGCAAAGGCGAGATCGTATCCATCTGTGATCTCGAAGGCACCGAATTCGGCCGTGGCATCGTCGACTTCAGCACGGAGCAACTCCAGGCCCGGCAGATTCCTGGAAAAGTCGTAGTGCACCGAAACAATCTCGTCATTCTTTGAACGATGAATCCCCCCAGCAAGGACCAACCAGCCATCAAGCAACTCTTGGACGTAATGGCCGCACTTCGTTCCCCTGAAGGCTGCCCGTGGGATCGAGAACAGGACCACATGAGCCTCCGCTTTCACGCCGTCGAGGAGGTCTATGAACTCATCGATGCCATCGAGGCGGGAGACGAAAAGGAAATGATCGAAGAACTCGGAGATCTTCTGCTCCAGGTCGTTTTCCATTGCCAACTCGCCAAGGAACGCAAGGCCTACGATTTCGATCAGGTCGCCCAAGGCATTGTCGACAAGCTGGTGCACCGACATCCACATGTCTTCGGGGACAGCGACGCCAAGACAGTGGATGCAGTGTGGACACAGTGGGAACAGCTCAAGAAGGCGGAGAAGCAAGGAACGGAACACGAGCGGAAATCGTCCCTCGATGGGATTCCCCGTCATCTACCAGCCCTTCAATACGCCGAAAAGCTGATTAAAAAGGCCCGCAAAAACAGTCTGATCCAGGCCCCCGAGAAGTCACCCAGTGAGCCTGATCCCAGCTCGATCGGTCGACAACTCTTCGAACTCACTCGGCAAGCACAGGCGCACGGCCTAAGCGCAGAAGCACTGCTTCGGGAAGAAACGCGGCAAAGAGAAACACACTTGAGATCACAAGAAGAGCAAGCAAGCTCCTGACTCCGCCCAAGCCTGGATTCCGTTTTTCCGGCTTCTCAACCACTCGAGCTTAAAACCCATTTGACAGAAGGCATCAGCCGGTTAACCTTGAAACAGATACCGACCAGTCGGTTTCTGAGAGATCAACCAATAAATGCTGTGGGAAGGGCCTCTCCCATGTTGCCTTGGGTGGTAGAATCCGCTTCAAGGTCGCATCCGTTGATCAGATTGAAATAACGAGCTCGAAACAGGTCACTACGAGTCTTGAAGAGTTTACCCAAACACCGTATTGCTAGAGATCTACAATGACACAGCCAATCCTCGATCCATCAAAAAGGACTTTTCCTGAATTTTCGCTTTCGCGCTTGCTAAAAACCGTATTTGAGCCAACCGACGGCATGCGAGTCTGTATCCTCATCGACCTCGAGAATCTCGAGGAGGTTAAGGACTTCGCCTTCCTCCAGAATTCAGAACTCAAAGTTCAGAAATACGCCTATGACGTCTTTCATCAAGGCCTTCACAATGGCGTTATGGAAGAACTCGGGATGCATGGCGGAGAGTTCTTTGCCTATCCGCTATCAGGCGGCAGCAACTTGAATCTCGAAGATCGAGCGGTCCGTAGCGATGGTTCGGGCGTCAGTCTAGAGAAAGACGTCTATCCAAGCTACGACATTATTCTGTGCATCTCAACCTTCTCCGCCACTGCGCCACTCACCGCCTTTGCCAAGCAATACGGCTTCCGAGGCGCGACGCTTCACGGTTTGAACGAGGTCATCGTCAAGACTGGCCTAAGTGTCAACTACCGGGAAGTCAGTGCGGATGCTGAAAAGCTTCGCCTCGCGATGACCAAGGCGGATGAAATTGAGATCGATTTCACCATCGCCGACACTCACAAGATGACCTGCCGACTCCTACTCGGAGGCCAGGAAGCACAGAAAAGTCATGGACTCTGCCTAGGCACGGCCCCAGACATCGCTAATCTACCCGAAGGAGAAGTCTATTTCGTCCCCACGAGTGCCGAAGGCCAATTCCCACTCAAGTATGAAGATGGCTCCCTGGGGTTGCTCGATTTGGATGATGGTCGCATCGTCAAGTCAACGCTCGTAGAAGGCAATCAATCGACAATCGACGAACACAACGCAATGCTGGAAGCAGATCCCATGACCGGTGTTCTTGGCGAACTCGGCTTCGGCACCCAAGTCCTCCCTGTGTCTGGAGCCGACATTCAAGACGAGAAGATTCTCGGCACCTGCCATCTCGCAACGGGAAGAGACGATCATCTAGGGGGGCAGATCACTCCCGATCTCTTCAAGAAACACCAAAACGCCACTCACGACGACATTCTGTTCGCTCCGCACAAGACTCCGAATTTTGATATTGCCCAAGTACGCATGAAGCGTGGCGAACAAAACGAAGTCCTCATCGAGCATTTCAAACCCATGCCCTATTTAGTCGGGGCACTGACTAACGATTGAGGGCTGAATCTCACCTCCCTCTTCAGTTTCACTAACCAAGTGTCCCATTCCGTATCGGGATGGGACACGCCTGGTTACAAAGAAGGCAACATCTAACCCACACCATGTCCTCTAGAGGAAAAGGATGATCAATCCTTCTTCTCGCTATCGACGATTTCTCTCAGTTCAGGCCACTTTTGCAAGCGCCGCAAGAGTGACTGTGGCGTCAAACCAAGACTGGACGCCGCCCGGCGGATGCCACCATGGGTTTTTATGAGGGTTTCGCGAATCAAGCTGAACTCTTGAGCTTCCAAGGTACTCAGCCCCGAGGGAGCAGAAACCTCGGTCGGTACCGACGCCGGGGCTGCAGCTGGAGTTTTCTCCGAAAAAATTCGCGGATCAAGCGTCAACCAACGACTCGAGGGATCAGTCCGAAGTAAGGAACGTTCGATAATGTTCCTCAATTCTCGAACGTTCCCGGGATAGTCGTAGGCCTGAAGACGCTCCATGTCGCCGGGCTTGATGATTGGCAGGCCTCGCTCATACTTCTCAGCGAGCTGGCGAAGAATGCCTTCAAAAATCTCTGGAATGTCTTCCTTACGATCACGAAGCCCCGGAAGACGAACGGTAAATACGTCAATCCGATACATCAAATCTTCTCGAAAGCGACCAGCATCAACCTCGGCCTTCAAGTCCTTATTTGTCGCAGCGACCACGCGGCCCTTAAAATGACGCACGGCTGTACTGCCCAACGCACGGTATTCTCGAGATTCTAAGAATCGGAGTAGCTTCGCTTGCAAGTTGAGTGGCACTTCTCCGATCTCATCAAGGAAGAGCGTTCCGCCCTCAGCCGCACCGACGAGACCAAGCCGTTTCTTATCCGCCCCAGTGTAGGCTCCCCGTTCCGCTCCGAACAGCTCGGCCTCAAACATATCAGCTGGCACCGCGGCACAGTTGAGGGATACCAGCGGTGCCTCAGCCTCAGGAAAAGTCATGCGATGGAGCACACGAGCAGCCAAATCTTTCCCTGCCCCGCTTTCTCCCGTCAGGAGTACCGCCGCCGCCGGGTGTTTCGCCGCTTGACTCAACTGAGCTGCCACATCTCGCATCGCAGGCGACTTCCCGAGTAACTCACCCACTTCTCGCGTTTCCTCAACCGCGTTCAAACGTAGCAGGGCTCGATCTAGACAGGCCGAGAATTCATCGACCTCAATGGGCTTGGTAAGATAATCAAAAAGCCCATTGCGAGTCAGTGAAATCGCCTGATTTAGCTCCGGAATTCCTGTCACCATAATTGACACTGCGTTGGGAAGAAGCCGCTGCACTTGCTGATGAAGCTCATAGCCTTTACCGTCCGGTAAATGATTATCCAACAAGACCAGATCGAATTCCTTCTGTTCGATCGCGGCTGTCGCGCTAGCGACATCATGACAAACATAGGGTTTTCCGATTTTTTCAGTAACGATCTCCTCTAGCATCTGACTAAATCCTCGATCATCTTCGACAATCAGAACCCGCGGCGCTTGAACAGACTTATCTCTCGCAATGCTCATGGAATAAATAAACGGATCAGTTCACTGGGGGATTATTGAACCGGGGCTGTCACCAAGGGTGGAGGCACCGCTTCATGAAGTCGATAGAACGCTGAGCCCTGATCGGCCTGAAGGTGAATCTCGGATCGCTCTCCATTCTTTATTGGTGTCTGTAGCAATGCTCGCCACGCTTCATCCCCCAGTTCAGAACGCACTTGCACATGAAGCTCACCAAGATCGGTCGGCCAGGATAATGTCAGCATCCCATCCACAGACCGCCTCAAATCGAGTCGAATCAACGGTTTTCCGGTAACGGAACTCAGCGTGGTATTCGAGAGTTCATAGTTCAACCGAACCACTCCGGCGGCTCCACCAACCCCGTCGATGACGATCGCATAGAGGGTACCCTTCGTCACCTGAAATTGCACCCTGCTATCGATTCCATCAGTCCCGCCATTGTTATCACAGGCTACGGACGCCAAGCCATCAAAGCCTGCACCCAGGTTCTCAATGCGATAGGCAGCCAGGATCGTATCGAACTCACTCCCATTGGTATTGACACGCAACAACCCGTCTTCCGGGGCTTCATAGGCGAACCAGTAGGACGATCCCCCAACCAGTCCGCAATGCAGTGGTTCATTGGCATCCTTACTTCCCAGGATGCTGTCTCTTATACACATCTGACGCTGCCGACGAGCGATCTAGTGTAGAT
>CAJXVR010000047.1 GCA_913061285.1 uncultured Verrucomicrobiota bacterium
GTGGGCTCGGAGATGTGTATAAGAGACAGACCTCTCGACAATGCGCTATCAACTCGGCCGTACTCGCATCAGCCGGCATCGCGGATAAACTCAACAAGCCCGCATGATAACCGCGATCAATCGCTAGCCCCGCTTCGTCAACGGCCTGCCGGGTTTCGCCACAGATGCCGGACACCTTCAAAATCGGCTCAGACTCCGCACGCTCCCATTCACCCACCGTTTCTGACACCAAATCCAACACGGGTTCTAGCAAGCCGACCTCTGGATCGCGAATCTGAAATTGAGTGGTGTGAACCCCAACAGCCACACCGCCCGCACCTGCATCCAGATAATACCGTGTCAAGGCGCGCATTGACTTCTCATCGAACTCGCCGTCGGCCTTGAGCGCCAAGGGATGCGCGGGAATCGCTATGCCAGACCGAAGCCGAGCATAGAGGGAAGGTGTGAATGGAGAGGGCGCAGACATCATTCGGATGCTGACAGATTTCCCAACAAAATCAAACGGATACGAAGCGCTTATCCGTTTGTAAACCCAAGGAAGAACGCTATGATTCCCGCATGCCCTTTCTCGGCCTCCATCGATTCTGCCTCGGTTTTGCCTTGCTGATCAGCAGTGCCCTGAATGGGCGGGCGGGTCATGACTTGTTCACCCAACTCGTGTTTAGCGAAACCAGCGACACCGGCCTAGCTCGAACCAGAACTCCAACAAGCGTGGGAATCCCACTCCCTCCTGATACCAAACTTCTTAGCACGACGAATCTCGTCCTGGTCGGCAGCACGGAGACCCAATTCACGATCTTAAGTCGATGGCCCAATGGTTCCATTCGTTGGCTGCTGCTAGATGCGATTATTGATATCCCCAAGGAAGCCGCCTCTGTCTCGCTCCCTTTGACGACAGGACAACAAGCGCCCCATCAAGGGAATCTCGCCAGCGAGGATGCCTCTGAAATCCGACTCAACACCGGAGCCGCTGTTTTTGTGATTCCCAAGCTTGGGAAGGGATTTCTTTCACGAATTGAAACGGCTGACCAGCAACTCATTTCGTCACAACCTTTCGATATTGAGATCGCCACCAGAGAAGGATACGACCGCTCGCCAGCACTCCGCACCATCACCCTTGAAAAGAACGGCCCTGTGACCGCAAGTGTTCTAATTCAGGAAGCCCTCTCAATCGAACCAGACCGCCTGGAAATCAAGACCCGCGTTACCGCCTTCCGATATCAGAGTTATCTCAAAATTGAGTTCCTCACTCTCTCATCACCACAGAACCGTCTCGCCATTGATAGCCCGACCGTCACGGTCACGGCTCCTCTGAGCATGAAGTCGCTGGCTCCTTTCACTGAATCAGCCCAAAGCAGAGTTCACTCCGTCAAGAGCGATGAGGGGCGAGAATTGCTTTGGATTTCAGAGAAACGCCTCGACGGATCCTTCATGACAACCACTCCCAGTAAAACCGGAATCCAAACGCTCACCCATCGACCAAAGTCGCTGAAGCCCGGATCCCTAGAACGGGCAACGATTTATCTGGAAACTTCTCCTACCCCGAATACTGCTGCCACAATCGCGAATCCACTCATTGGACGGGCCGCCTCAGTAGAAACCTACAACGATGGCCTCGCCTTTCACGACAAACTCCTGCCCACGGAATCGGAGGCCAACAGAGCATTATTAGCATCGGCACGCACCTCGTCGGACGCTGCCAATGCCTTACCCTATATCAAAGCCTTTCTCAGGGCCGTCAATGAATCGTATGCCCAATTCTACGCCCCATCAAAACACCAGATTGAAACGCAGTGGAATGCGGGAATCTCATCCCGTGACTATTCGAGTGTCGGCATCGGGATTTGGCCAATGATGACCGGAGACACAACGCTACGAAATCAGTATCTTGACTGGGGCGCAAATTTTCTGAAACGGGTCGAAGAAAGCGACACGGATCTCGAATTTGATAAAACCCTCCTTCAACTCGTTGATCTCCGCTCCCACGCAAGCATTGAACCCACGCCTGACATTCTGTGGAATCTAATCGAGACCGGCCTCGATAACTGGCAGGCAATCCAAGCAAGATCCAAAGAGAAGCCGACACCGGCATCACTCGATCTGATCGTTGGACTCAGCCTTACTCTTCAGCAGGCATTCGCCTCTCCGGAAAATGAAGACCAGGTCTACGACTGGCTAGAGTCTCTCCTCTATCAAACCCCCGAACGCCTTCGCGGTGAGCGTTGGCACTATGAAGCCTATCTGATCAGTGGCAACCCAGAGATCATTCGTCAAGGGAACGACTATCTAGAGCGAAGCAACTCCGAAACCGCCCAGAATCTTCGACATCTCATGGCCTCCCCGCTTCGATATCGTATTTGGAGGCCACTCTCGCTCTCTGTGGCCAAAACGAGCAACAGCGAAGCACTCGCGAGTTGGACCGTCCCTCCTAGAGCGGAACGCTATCGCTTCAAAACGGCGCCGCGATCGATTGCGAGCTCATTGTTAGAAACGAGTACCGATTCAGTGCCGTTCCACGAAGCCACAAATCTAATTGATGAACCACTGCCGGCGCGACGCGGAAGCCGGCAAACATTCCAACTCCCCCATCCGCCCCACCAGATTTCAGGCCGCTATCTCGAACGGGGAGGCGCCCTCCCGACACCGGATCAAGAATCTCGTACCGAGACGGACGAACTTCCACCTCCGTCCATCTCGCCCCATGATCTAAGCCAACAGCTATTGCAGATTGCGGGCGGGTTCGTTATGCTCGTTCTTATACGTATGTGGTGGAAAAGGTATCAGTCGAAGGTCACGAGGCTCCTACTTCTCGCCGTGGCATCTTTGGGATTTGCCGCCTGCAGCCCCTCCCCGTCAGATTCTGGCGCGACAGCGAGCCCTGAATCAAACGAGGCCACGGTCTCACTATCTGACGGTGGTAGTTTTCGTGTTCGTTACAGCACAGAACACAAAACCATTCCGCTCAATGTGCATTTCGGAATCTCGGTGTCTGTTGAACCGATCAACGAGACCAAGAATTCGATCACGATCGAAGTGAGTGCCGACATGCCCTCACATGGCCACGGAATCAACACCGCGCCAAGCGTCCAAGACCTCGGGAACGGAACCTTCCAGGTCGATGGCATCTTACTTCATATGAAAGGTAAGTGGGAACTCTACGTAGACATAATCGACGGCCCCATACGGGAACGCGCGAGCTTTCCGATCACACTGTAGGATCAAATGAAGCGCCACGCTATCATTGCCCTACTCACGCTCTTCATCGCAAGCGCTTGCAACAAGCCTGATGCGATTGAGCATCCAACGCTCACGATTCTCGGAACCGAATTCACCCCAGAACAACGGGCAGAGATCCTGTCCCTATCTCCACTCCCTCAGGTCGCGACAAAAGTCCAGAATAAGTATGCAGCAGACAAACGAGCCGCTCTCCTGGGCCAACAATTGTTTTTCGAAACCCGCCTCTCTAGAAACAATCAGATTTCATGTGCCACCTGCCACAATCCGAAATTAGACTTCACGGACGGAAAACCCGTGTCTGAAGGACTCGATTCCGTCACTCGAAATTCTCCTACCCTACTCAACCTGGCGCACAGCCGATGGTTCTACTGGGATGGAAGAAAGGATTCTCTCTGGGCTCAGAGTCTTGAACCTATCGAAAACTCAAAAGAAATGGGCGGCAGCCGTACTCAAGCCTATCATCTGATTGCAAACGACCAGAAACTCCGAAAAGCCTACGAGGATATCTTTGGAGCGTTGCCAGCACTTGAGACCACAGCTTCGCCTCCTCGGGGCCACCCCATCAAGCTGAACCACGACGATCCTGATCAC
The DNA here is from genome assembly GCA_913061285.1 of uncultured Verrucomicrobiota bacterium. GTDB lineage: Bacteria > Verrucomicrobiota > Verrucomicrobiia > Limisphaerales > AAA164-E04 > UBA2970. Next base: position 3,829 of record CAJXVR010000047.1, read on the forward strand.
ATCGCGTGGACCCGTTTGCTAGAAGCCGATCAACAAAAGATCAATATCTTCTTTGCCAATCTCGGAAAATCGATCGCCGCTTATGAACGTCGCCTTGCGTCGACCAACGCGCCCTTCGATCGTTTTGTGGCGGAGCTTCGCACCAGCAAAACACCCGTCAAACCATCGATCTCCGCATCCGCCGTCCGAGGCCTAAAGCTCTTCATCGATCGCGGTCAATGCACCCTGTGTCACAGTGGGCCCAATTTTACTGATATGGAATTTCACAATCTCGGCTTGGATCGAGGCAGCAATGGACTAGATACCGGCCGATACGACGCCATAAAAATGATCAAAAGAGATTCTTTTAATGGACTCGGGCCCTTCAGTGACAACCGCACCATCGAAGTCAACAAACCACTTTTTTTCCTCGCCCAAAAACCCAACAACATGGGCGAGTTTAAGACGCCGACACTCCGGAACATTGCCAATACGGCACCTTACATGCACGACGGACGATTTACAGATCTTCGGGAAGTGATTCTGTTCTACTCGGAGCTCAACCAAACACCAGCCTTAGGACACCGAGAAGAATCGCTTCAACCCCTCGGACTGACCGAAGATGAGACGGCAGATCTCATTTCATTTCTCAAGACTTTAACCGGAGAAAAGCTGCCCCCCGACCTCCTCGAAAAACCAAGTAACAACAAAGGGATAAAGTCACCGTAGCTCTGGATCTAACAATTCTGGAGGCAAGCCCAGATTCACCCCCCTATCCGCTTCGGTCTTAGCAAAGGTCGCTTTCACGGTATCGACGTGACTATCGGCGTAGAGAAAATTAGATCCGCCCTTGAGTTTGTCACGGCTCGGGTTGCCCAGTGTGTGCCGGTCCGGCTGCACGTCATTGAAAAACATGGTCCATCGCCAGCCGGCCCGAGCATGAGCATGATCAGCAAAGATATCCGGCCCGTAAGTATCTGCGATTTCAAATAGCACGGCTGTTCCCGAGGGTTCATTCAACGAATTAATGTTGTTCTTAACCCGCTTGTCGACGCCAGCACTAGGTGCCGGGGTGGCCAGAAAATCATTAAAAATATAGCTCGTCCCGCTCAGCTCGAGTCGCTCGATCCTCTCTGGATCACTGGGACAGGCTCGGATCTGCTCTGAATCCCCCATATAGGGAAGGGTCAATCGAATCCAGGCATCGTTGGTATTCGAATGGGAATCCATCGTCCGAGGCATCTTTCCGCCAAAATCGTCTGCATAGATCTGGATTCCGATACCAAATTGCCGAAGATTAGAGACGCACTTGATTTGGCGCGCTTTGCCCTTCGCTGCTGACAGAGCCGGTAACAGCATTGAAGCTAGAATAGCAATGATTGCGATCACAACCAACAACTCGATGAGCGTGAACCCGAGGTTCCGCCGGGTGTTTTTAGGAATCATTGGACCTAACAATACGGAAAGCCGACCAATCTGCGAGAAAAAAGTAATCCCTCCCTTCAAAGTCGACTCTCGACCATCAAGACACCACCGCTACTAGAAGTATCGTCGCTTGATTCGATGAAGAGAATTACTAAATCGAATTCAAAACCGAATTCACAACCCCAAGCTCATCATCCCCAATATCAAGATGGAGCACAAAACGAATCGTCTGCGGACCAAATGGCACCGCCCGAACACCTCGTTCAGAAAGACGATTGAGGAACGCGGTTTGATCGACAGAGGCTTTGAGAATGGCGACGACAATATTAGTTTCAATCGGAAGTAAACGCTCCACTTGAGGCACTGCTTCAAGGGCCAGCCCCAAGCGTTTAGCTCGAACGTGATCCTCCTTGAGACGCCCGACATGATGTTCCAAGGCGTAGACTCCAGCAGCGGCGAGATACCCAGCTTGACGCATCCCGCCTCCCAGGACTTTACGAATCCTTCGAGCGCGTTTGATATCTGCAGATGAAGACAGCAGCAGCGAACCGACCGGCGCTCCTAGCCCTTTCGAAAGGCAAAGTGATATCGAATCGAAGATGGAACCATAATCCAAGGGCGATTCATCTGACTCACTCAGAGCGTTGAAAAGCCGAGCACCATCCAAATGAAACCGTAGCCCTCGATCCCGCGTCACCGCAGCGATTTCCTCCAGTCGATCAAAGTTCCAAACGCATCCCCCGCCCTTATTACAGGTATTCTCAACACAAACGAGCCGAGTCGCCGGGAAGTGAACATCGTCGATATTGATATTCTCAATGACCGCTCCCGCCCCAAAACGCCCCCGATTCCCTTCCAAGAGACGGACTGACGCTCCAGAGTTAACCATAATACCTCCCCCCTCATAGTTGTAGAGATGAGACAGGCGATGACAGATAACTTCGTCACCTGGTTGGGTGTGCATCTTGATAGCGATCTGATTCGTCATTGTTCCAGACGGACAAAAAAGTCCTGCCTCCATGCCAAAGAGAGAAGCTGCCTTCTGTTCTAACTGGATGACAGTCGGGTCCTCTCCAAAAACATCATCCCCAACATCCGCCGAAAACATTGCCTCCAACATCCCATTGGTCGGCCGGGTCACTGTATCGCTGCGTAAATCAATCATTGTCAAGAATTCGAATTCTTATTCTCGCCACGCGATGACTATCTCCAACTCTAGCGATGAAAACAAGCCCCTCAACAAACTTCGTTTCTTGACGATTAGACAAATCCTCCCCTTGATACTCATCGCGATGAAAATCTCCAGCGAACTCCGTGAAAAGACCAAGCGATACCAAACTGCCTTAGATCGTTTCGTTGAGTTGGTAGAACAAGACCGAAACATTCTCGCTATCGTCTTGAGAGGATCGCTTCACGAATCCCTCATATGGGATCGCCACGAAATCCATTTGTGGCTTATCGAACGGGACGGCGTCACCAAACGCCTTCAATCAGACGGTAAAGACGAACGCCTCTTTCGCACCTTAGTTCAGGACGGCATCAATATTCACGCTGAGCTCATTCCACGAAGTCGATTCAAACTCATGATCGAAGGCAGTTCTCGCACTTCGTTTTCCTGCAACTTCTTTGAGCATCGCCAACTGATCTATTCCAAGGACCAATCCATCAAGAACTGGTTCACCCAGGCTAATGAATTTGCCAGCGATGTCCAAGACAAGGAGCTACTTGTCGTCGCCTCATGGCTGATTCACTCCCGACGCCGGACCAACGACCTGCTCACACTTCGCAAGGAATTCTCGCTCGCGTCTCAGAGCATCCTCTGGTGCGCACACGCGATCGCTTGCCTAGAAATCATCGTGGAAGGGAAAGTCTACGAAGATCTAATCATCGAAAAGGCTATCGCAGATCGTCCCGAGCTGTTCACGCCAATCTATACGACAATTATCAATCGAAAACCAACCACGGCACTTCTTGAGGCGGCATGCAACGTGATTGATGAGTATCTCGACAAACACGCCCAACGCTTACTCTTCCCAATCTTTCACTATCTTGGCAAAACAGACCGAGTCACCCCGCTTTCCGAGATCGGAAACCATTTCGCCTACAGTCAACTCTATCCCTGGCACCTGGAATCAGCCTGCGAATGGCTCGCCGAACACGGCTATCTCGACAAACACGCCACACCATTTCATCTCACCAAACGGAGCCTCACCGAGGTTGAAGAACCCGCATATTTTCTAAGTTCATGAGCCAGAAACCGAGCAAACTGAACCATGCCGCCCCTCGAAAGCGCGCTTCAATCGAGGTCAAAGGAGCCCGAGAGAACAACCTAAAAGGAGTGGATGCGAGTATTCCTCGCGATCAACTGACGGTGATTACGGGAATGAGCGGATCCGGTAAATCATCTCTTGCTTTCGACACAGTCTATGCAGAAGGGCAACGGCGCCTTCTCGCATCCATGTCCTCCTTCGCAAAACGTTTCATCACCCAACTCAAGAAACCGGATGTGGATTTCGTTCACGGACTGTCTCCCGTGGTTTCAATCGATCAAAAAACAATCGGACACAACCCACGATCAACGGTGGGAACAATGACCGACATCTCGGATTACCTTCGAATGCTCTTCGCTACAGTCGGCACTCCGCACTGTCCCCACTGTGAAAGCAGCCTTCCTGTCTTCACCCCCCATCAAATGATGGAGCACATGCTCGCCCTCCCCATCGGCACCGAAGTCGAAGTGCGAGCACCTATTTTCAAGGTGTTTGGTGAAGATTCTGAATTCCTTTGCGAACAGGTGCGAACCAATGGTTACCGTCACGTCCATCGAGAAGGAACTAACCTCGATCTCGGCAAGCTGCCAAAGAATTCTGAATTCAGCGATGAGTTTCTTGACGTGATTATTGATCGGTTCGTAGTCGAACGAAACATCGATAAGCAGGTGATCGCATCCCTCGAAAACGGCCTAAAACTTAGCGACGGTTTCCTGAGTTTCTACCCAATGGGCGGTAAAAAACCAGGAACTAAAGCAACAAAACGATTCCATCAAGGCTTCGGTTGCAAACAACACGGTCTTGTGGCGGGAGCGATGCACCACGGACAGTTCACCTTCAACGATCCCTCAGGCGCTTGCTCTACGTGCGCTGGCCTCGGCACGGCCATGAGAGTTCATCCCAAACTACTCATTCCCGATCCTCAACGATCACTGAAGGAGGGAGCCATTGTTAAAGAAGCCTTTAGCAATAGCCGAGACAGTTGGGGCGGTCGAATTCTCTGGAGTCTGGCCAAACACTACGACTTCGATCTGGAACAACCCTTTGCAACTCTGAGCGACTCAGTGAAACAACGACTCTTCTACGGAACCGGCAAGGAAAAATTCAAGATCATCCTCCCTCCTGGAGCGCGCCAAGGCAGTCAGCATGAAGGAAAAGAGATTCGCTTCGAAGGAATCGCAAATCAGATTGAACGCAACTATCGCTGGTTCTTGAAACGAGGCAAATCACCGGGTCAATGGATGGAAACCTACCTCAAGAAGGTGATGGTTGAATACGATTGCCCGGATTGTTTCGGCGCTCGTATTCGTCGGGCTCGAAGGCTGGTCACAATCGCCGACAAGAACATTCACGAGATCGGCAATCTCTACCTGAGTGAGTTATTAGACTTCCTCCAAAATATCCGCCCCCAGGGAAAACAAAAGATTGTCGTGGAGACCTTGCTCCGTGAAATCACCTCTCGCCTCGAGCTCCTCATCAACATTGGACTCGACTACCTTAATCTGAACCGAAAATCAGGCACCCTCTCCGGGGGCGAATCACAGCGCATCCGTCTCTCAACTCAGATCGGATCAGGCCTGATGGGCATGCTCTACGTTCTCGATGAACCAAGCATTGGACTGCATCCCAAAGACAACTCCAAGATGATCCAAACCCTGCGTCATCTTCGAGATATCGGCAACACGGTACTCGTCGTCGAGCACGACGAAGAAACCATTCGCGCAGCCGATCATGTCATCGAGATTGGTCCTGGGCCAGGGATTCATGGCGGTGAAGTTGTCGCCGCCGGTTCCATCAAAGATGTCCTCAAGAATCGCAAATCGTTGACCGGAAATTATCTGAGCGGACGCTCTAAAATTCCTATTACTTCTCCTCGACCATGGCAAGAGGAACATTCAATCACCATTTCAGGAGCGAGAGCCAATAATCTGAAAAACATCGAAATCACAATTCCCCTCGGTGTCTTCACTTGCGTCACGGGCGCCTCAGGATCAGGGAAAAGTTCCCTAATCCATGAGATACTCTTCAAGAAACTTTACTCACTCACTCAGGATTCACGCATCCTTCCTGGCGACCATGATTCGCTCACTGGACATGAACTCGTCGACCATGTTCTCGATATCGACCAATCCCCCATCGGCCGAACACCTCGATCTAACCCAGCAACCTACATAGGATTCTACGATCAAATCAGAAAGATCTTTGCCGACACGAGCACGGCCAAAGAACGCAGTTACACCAACTCACGATTCAGCTTTAATGTGAAAGGCGGACGCTGTGAGGAATGCCAAGGCGAGGGCACCATCACCACCCAACTTTCCTTCATGCCTGACATCGAAGAAGTTTGCCCAACCTGCAAAGGCGCTCGCTACAACGCTGAGACGCTCGAAGTCCTTTACCAAAACAAAAGCATTGCCGATGTCCTCGCCATGTCGATCGAAGAGGGCGTCACATTCTTCTCAGAAGAACCCAACGTCGCCCGGAAACTCCAAGCCCTGCTTGACCTCGGCCTCGGCTATCTCACCCTAGGCCACCCTTCCACCATTCTCTCCGGGGGAGAAGCTCAACGTATTAAGTTAGCCGCTGAACTAAGCAAACTAAAGCGCGGAAAACATCATCTCTACATCCTCGACGAACCGACAACGGGACTTCATTTCGCCGATATTGAGCGCCTTTTACAAAGCCTCAATCGCTTAGTCGATTCAGGCCATACTGTGCTTGTCATCGAACACAATCTCGACGTCATCAAGACGGCAGACCACATCATCGATCTCGGCCCGGAAGGGGGCCATAAGGGCGGTCAACTGATCGCTGCCGGAACGCCACAAGTCATCGCTGCCACCCCATCCTCCGAAACCGGCCGTTGTCTCCAGCCCTATCTTCCAAGAACGAAACCGCGAAAAAGGAACACGAAGCGTGCTTAGTGATTACAGATACAAGCGTACTCAACTAATTGACACCCAGAGCAGGTCGCGAAATCAACGTTGAAACGCTCAATAACAGCCGCCGCTTCCGGGCCTGCTTGGATCGTGAGAATGACGCCGACAACCTCTCCTTCCGGCAAGACGCCACTTGAGACCAAGGTATTTTCTTCGACCGCAAAGGTGAGTTCGGTAGGATCACTACGATCTCCCCCAACCAGGCTCACCACCGCGTCGGTCGCCTCAATTGGCTTCGCATGTTCATCAACAAAGGTCAGCTGCACACTCCGGTCATCACGCACCAGGAATTCGATATTCGGTGTCACGCTGGTAATGATGCGACCGCCATTGGGCCCCGGCGTTATTTTCTCTGTACCATCCGTCTCATGTTCATGGGCATTTTCCCCTTCTTCGCCTGTATGGACATGCCCGTGGTCCTCACCCTGAGCAACGTGCTCTCGGGAACACCCCGCCCACGATAAGACGATGCTGCCCAAAAGTATGTGAATCCATGTTTTTCGTATCATAGTTTTTCTCCAATTTTAGTTTCTTAGTATCCCAAAACACTATGCCGTTGCCGCAGTCTTTTTAGCAACGGCGTTTTCTGCAGCATTCCGTCCGAAAAGAAAAAAGACTGCCGGAGTCACGCCAAGCCCCAGAAGCGTCGACGTCATCAGTCCTCCGACAATGACGATGGCGACCGGATGAAGGATCTCTTTCCCAGGAGCGTCCGAAGCGAGCACGAGAGGCATGAGAGCAATCCCCGCAGAAAGCGCCGTCATCAATACCGGGACTAATCGCTCCAAGGTGCCTCGCTCGACCATCTCTCGACTAAACGCCTCTCCCTCAAACCGCATCAAGTGGAGATAGTGAGACAACATCATCACACTATTCCGAGCGGCGATGCCTCCCACCGCAATGAATCCAACCAATGTCGCAACGCTCACGTTATCGACCAAACACCAGGTCAAGGCAACCCCACCGGCCAATGCCAATGGGATATCGCAAAGCACCTGCAGGGAGAAAAACGTCGATCCAAAGTAGGCATAGAGGAGGAACGCCATGATAGCAAAAACGATCGCACTCAGCCCCACAATTCGACGACTCGCCTTCTGCTGTTCCACATATTCCCCCTCAAAACTAAGGTAATATCCCTCCGGCAATTTCAACGTCGCAGCCACCCCTTCCTGCAACTGAGTCACCATTGATGCCAAATCTCGCTCGGTGGGATTGATACTCACTACAAAGCGTCGCTCCATATTCTCGCGCATGATCACATTCGGTCCCGTTGCCTGTTTGATATCAGCGATGAGGTGCAGCGGAATCCGATGCTCGTCGATAGTATCGATGTACATCTCTGAAAGACGTTTGGGAGATTCTCGCCACGACTCCGGAAGTCGCAGCACCAGATCAATCGTTCGCTGTCCTTCATAGAGCTCTCCGACAAGCTCCCCACCTAATAAGGCAGCCAACTGCCGATTGAGAATCCCCGGTGTCACGCCGTAGACCAAGGCCCGCTCACGATCGATCTCAATCCTCATCTGAGGGATAGGCGCCTGCTGTTCTACGCGTGCTTCTTCAAGCCCTGGTATTTCCTTGGCAATGCTCTGAAGTTCAGTCCCTAGCCGACGAATTTCCGATAGATCGGGCCCAAATACTTTGATCGCGATCTTCGCTGACACACCACTCAACATGTGACCAATTCGGTCTGCCAGCGGGCCACTAAGAGCAGAGAACGTTCCCGGGATGGTCCGCAGTTTCTCTCGAACTTCCTCAAAAACTTCCGCCCGCGGTCGTTCACTGAGATCAAACTCTATGTCAAACTCGACAGTCGAGACCGGAACGACATGATCCCCGCGTTCCGCACGCCCCAGCCGTCGCCCAACTTTCCGCACCTCAGGGATCGAGAGAAGCAATCGATCGGCAATATCGGCTAATTCACTCGTCTGCGTGAGCGAAGTCCCGGGAGCCGCCGTCAATGCGACTAAGAGCGTTTCTTCGCGGAACGCGGGCAGGAACTCTTTCCCCATCGTGGGATAGAGCGCAACGGCAGAGGCAAACAGAAGCACCGCCACCAACACGATGACCAAAGGGGCATCCAAGGCCAAACGCAACCAAGTCCGCCGCAAGCCCCCCTTCATCAAGCGAACCAACCATCCATCCTTGGCAGCCGCTCCAGCTTTAGGCTTCATGAGAAGTGATGCCAAGACGGGTATCACTGTCAGCGATACAAAGAACGATGCAATCATACTCACGATCGTCGCAATAGCGATGGGAGTGAATAATCGACCAGCAACACCGGTCAATCCGAGAAGAGGCAAGAACACCATCACAATGAAGGCCGTGGCATAGAGAATTGAGTGCCTCACCTCCGCCGATGCCGAGGCGATCACCTCAAGGCGCGGCAAAGGGTTCGCCAAAGCGGCATTTTCCCGCAAGCGACGATAAACATTCTCAACATCCACAATCGCATCATCCACAACCATTCCTATCGCCACTGCCAGTCCTCCCAAGGTCATCGAATTGACACCAACGCCAAAATACTTGAAGGTGAGAATCGCGATCGCAAACGATAGCGGGATTGCTGTCAGTGTGATGAATGTCGTCCTGATATTGAGAAGAAACAAGAACAACACGATACTCACCATGATTCCCCCATCCCGAATCGCCTCACGCAGATTGCCGACGGCATGTTCGATAAAATCTGCCTGACGAAAGAGCGTCACGATTTCCACGCCCTCCGGCATTGCTCCCTCAAGCTCGGCAACAGCTTTCTCAACCAGCGCTGTCAGAGCAACCGTATCATAGCCAGGTGCCTTGGTGACGCTTAGAATCACTCCCGGCGTTCCATTCACCGCCGCGTCACCTCTCATCGGCTGAACACCCCAACGTACGTCAGCGACGTCAGCGATTGTTATCGGGCGATCCCCCCGATGAGCAATGACCGTGCTCCCTATCGCTCCAAGATCCGTGGTCATCGCGAGATTTCTTACCATGATCTCCTGTGGGGCCGACGAGAGGAAGCCGCCCGTCGTATTGCTCACGCTGTCAGCGGTTGCCTCACGGAGTTCTCGAAAACTCACACCTAAGGCACGCATTCGATCCGGATCGGGTTGCACTTGAACCTGCTTAATCCCCCCCCCCATACCCAACACCTCTGCCACACCAGGAATGCTCTGAAGTCGACGTCTCACGGTCCAATCAGCAATGGTTCGTAAGTCCTTAGGATCAACCTTACCGTCCACACTTCGCATTCCAACCAACATGATTTCTCCCATCAAAGACGCCACAGGCGACATGTAGGGAAGCACCCCGCTCGGCAGCACGTTGGATACCGACTGCAACCGCTCCTGAACAAACTGGCGGGCTCGGTAGATATCCGTCCCCCAATCGAATTCAACGTAGATTAATGACAGTGAAACATCTGAAATCGAACGCAGGCGAGTGATGCCCGACGTCCCCATCAACGCTCCTTCGAGGGGTACGGTGACAAGCGTCTCGACTTCTTCAGGCGCCAGCCCCGGAGCCTCCGTCAGAATCGTCACCGTGGGTTTTGTCAAGTCCGGCAAGACATCCACCGGAAGCCTCCGACCGGTCATGATCCCGAGGAGCATAATTATCAGCGCACCGGCAATGACGACGGCGCGATGAGAGAGAGAGAAACGAATCAACCAGCTAAGCACTAGTCCCCCTCTGGTCACGTCGCAACCGAGATAGCTGCCATTGGGAAAGCAGAACGAGAATCACCAATAGGCCAACCAGAACGACAAGAAACAACGTCACTCCGGTCGAGCCATAGCCCTCATTGCCTGTGCCGGCCGAATTCGCTTGAGCGCGATCCGAAGCCGTCATTTCTGAACCGTCCTCATTGTGCTCATGACCGTGGGCGGCATCTAAAGCCTCCTTTAGAGACACCGTACCACCGCCGGCATAGGAAAGCGCATAGGCACCGCGAGTTACCACTTCATCAGCGGCAAAGAGACCAGAGAGAATCTCAACCGAATGATCGTTGCTCATCCCTGTCCGGACCGCAGATTTGATAAACGCATTCGGAAGATCAAAGTCCTTCACAAACACACTTCGCCCCAGATGATCGCCCACCAAGGCCTCGCGAGGAACCGACAAGACCTGTTCACGTCCTCCGGTCACGAAAGAAAACTCAGCCCGCATGAAGGGACGGATTCGGTTCCCTGGATTCGGCACCAAGAAGATCGCGCCTACCGTGCCACTTTCAGGGTCAACGGCAGTACTAAGACGAAGCAATTCCCCCTCAAACGCCGCCTCAGGAATCGCAGCAACAGAAATCCGGGCCTTTGTCTGAGGCTTCAGAACGCCTGCCTGATCCTCAGGGACTCGAGCCACGGCATAGAGCCGCGAAAGATCAAGCACTTCTAGAATCGCCTTGTCGGGCTCTACGGGATCCCCTAAGCGAGCGTGCCCGTGAGACACGAGACCACTCAAAGGCGTCCGCAGTTCAAGAGATGGAGGGGGATCACCCGGTTGCCGACTTTCGACGACGGCAACCACATCACCCTTCGTGACATAGTCTCCCTCATACACCCTTAGGGACGTGATACGTCCTGCCACCCGACTGCTCACCACGCCTTGATGAGAAGGAACGGGCTCGATTCGGCCAAGCGCGAAAAGAGTCGACTCAAACGATTGTCGCGAAACAAGCTGCGTCTTGACCCCGAGATTCTTAACACTCGTCGCATCAAGAATGACGGTATCCGCACGCCGATCTGCTCCAATCGCAAAAGAAGCGATGAGGCAACTACCTGCAACGATTCGAGCAATTTTTTGTCCCATGGTTCGGCTGATTCTAATCATCTACTGAGCCCTCTCTTTTGGCCCTATGGCGGTTTCATATCGAACACGAGCGAGATGAAAATCCTCGATCGCAAGGAGGTACTTGGACTCGATTTCCACGGCTTGACTCCGAGCACGCAAGACCGTTTGCAGATCAATGAGACCATTCTTATACGCATCAAGTATTGCGGCCACGTGTTGCTTTGCTTCAGGAAGCAACTCATCCCGAATCTCATCCGCATGGCCAGCCAAAGTATTCATGACCGTCCGCGCGGCCACAACCTCGTTGCGGATTTCATTTTCTAAAGCGAGCACGGTCTGTTCCCAGCGCGCGGCTGCGGCAGTCTTCTCGACAATTTCCCCGCGATTTCGCTGCCACAAAGGCAAGGGAAGTGACAATTGGACACCAATCCTATCCTCGGTCTGAAGGCCAACGGGTAGATCTTCCTCCCGCATTCGGTTAGCAAACACTCCCACCGTCACATCTTGCCATCGACTCGCCCGCGCGAGCCGGATGGCCTGATTGGCAGCTCGACTACGACTAACCGCAGCCTGATAGTCGGGACGCCTCGAAACATCAACGACGTATTCCTTGGCGGGCTTAGGATGAGGCAGCGTCCCCTGTAGACGCAGTTGGCTCTCAGGTTTTACGCCCAAGAGAATCTTAAGGCGCCCCAACAATTGTTTTCCCTCATGATCAAGATGATGCACATCGAGTTCCAACTGGGTTTCATCTAGCTTGCTCTGCCCGGCATCCAAGGCCGAACCTTCCCCGCGCTTCACGAGACTGCTAATAAAGGAAGACAATTCCTCTGCAAGCGTCAGTTGCCGCAAGCGCAATGCGGCCTGAGCCTCGATGCTGAGCACCTGAACCGCTAGCGTCTCCGCTTCGGAAATGAGGCGCTGTTCGACATCAGCAATCTCGACCTGAACAGCGGCAAGCAGGCTCTTGCTAACAGCCTTTTCTTTCCGCAGACGTCCGGCCAACGGAAAGGCTTGGTTAAGTCCAAAGCCCCCTTGTCGCTCAAATCCATCCGGGTCCGTATTGAAGTTTCCTACGAGATTGGGATTCTTCCACCTTCCAGAATTGAGCAAGCGCCCTTCTGCTTCCTGCACCAAAAACTTCGCCGCCCTTAAGCGAGGATTCTGCTGACTGACCAAGGCCGAAATCTGATCCAAGGAAGCGACGACATCATCATTCACGCTCGCAGAAGCAGCGCCACTCGCATCTGGATTCGACTGGCGATTATGAGAGTTTCCCGGGCTCTCCCCCGCATCGCTTGCTACAATTGAGCAAGCTAACATGTTACTAACAAAGATAATTCTAAATTTCACTCATTTCCCCTCACAGTTGGTTCAAAGACTTCCCAATCAAACTCGAGTCCGATTGCGACGACGTATGGCTCAAATGGAGAAGATCAGATCAGAAGACGAATCGTAGCAAACGACTCTAATGAAGTATCGGCAAAGCCGGGAGGCCCCTTGTTTTCGGGGATACCGAGATTACAGCTGGGCCAGGCCAGCGTCACCCAGGGACTTTGCGATAGGGCGAGGGCCACCCATATGAAAGAGCCCCCAAGTCCGGAAGCAGCAAGCCCCGCATCATCCAGCTCAAGCTCTATATCAACGCAGTCCCCGCAGCAATTTTCATGATCCTGACAGGAGATCACCTGAGCAGCGTTGGACTCTGCTTCGTGTTCATGCCCGTGATCATCAACACAGGCACTCACGGTATCACACGAGCTTCCAAGCCCTGTTTCAATTGCAAGATGCCCATCCGCGCCCACACAAAGCAAACTCACAGGGCCGCCGAATAGTGCAAACGGCAAAAAGACCAGGCAAAGGAGCTTTGTTATGAAGGAGAATCGCTTCACGATCCTACTTGTAAAGCAAGCCACAGAAAATTCAACCCAGAATCTTATTCCACGAGTCCTTTCCGGTCTTCGTCAAGGTTGCAATCGAGCCAAGTCCTCCTACACTAAGCCGATGCACCGCGGGTTCTTCTATACTCTGTTTCTCGTTTGCCTAACGGCGTTCGCGAATACCGAACGCCCCAACATCATTGTCATCTACACGGATGACCAAGGATACGGAGACGTTAGCGCCCTCAATCCAGAGTCAAAATTCGAGACCCCCAACCTTGATCGCCTCGCTCGGGAGGGCATGATCTTCACCGACGCTCACAGCTCAGATACCGTCTGCACGCCATCCAGGTATGGGCTCCTCACCGGCCGCTATAGCTGGCGCACGGAACTCAAGCGAGGGGTTTTCGGGGCTGAGCGACCTTGCCTTATTCCGGATGACCGACTGACCTTGGCTAGCCTCCTTCGCAAGCAGGGATACCGGACCGGTATGGTCGGCAAGTGGCATCTCGGAATGGATTTCCCTAATGAGAGAGCCAATCGAGACTGGACTCAGCCTGTGACCGACATGCCCCTAGATAAGGGATTCGACTATTTCTATGGCATTCCCGCTTCGCTCAACTATGGCGTCCTCGCATGGTTTGAAGGACGTTTCGCTAAGGTTCCCCCCACCCAATATACCCAAAAGAAGCCGAATCAAATCGCGTTCTCAGACTACCGCATCAAGCCACCCTACGACACCAACACTCGCAATCTATCCCCAGCAAACCCAAAAACCGGCCAAATCAAGGGGCAACTCGAAATCGCTCCAGACTTTGTCGACTCAGAGTGCCTCACCCGTTTCACTGACAAGGCCATCGATTGGATCCGAGATCAAAAACCCGATACAACGGAAGCCCCGCCCTTCTTCCTCTACCTCGCCTACACCTCTCCCCACAAACCCGTGATTCCACTAGAACAGTTCCGCGGTCAAGGTCAGGCGGGGGCCTACGGAGAATTCGTCATCGAAACCGATTGGCATATCGGCAGGCTTCTGAAGACACTCGATGAACAAGGCATCAAAGACAATACATTGATCGTTTTCACCAGCGACAACGGTCCCGAAACTACTTGGAAACAACGAAAGAAAACCTTCCAACACTCTAGCGCTCACATCTACCGCGAAGGCAAACGATCCATCTACGAGGGCGGCCACCGCGTTCCGTTTCTTGTACGTTGGCCAGCCCAGGTAAAGGCAGCCACAACTTGGGATAAACCCGTCTGTCAGACCGACCTCATAGCAACCTTAGCGGACCTCCTCGACGTCCCGCTCCCAGCCGATGCTGGTGAGGACAGCCACAGTTTTCTTCCCGCTCTCCTTTCAAAGCCGCAAAGCGAAAAGCGCCCACCACTGATCCATCATGGGATCTCAGGGCGTTTCGCTATCCGATCAGGGGACTGGAAACTCGTTATGGAAGCAAAAAAGGCATCGCGAGAGCTATACAACCTCAAGGACGATCCCAGTGAAACCCTCGATCTTCTCACTGAACAACCAGAAAAAGCCAAGCAACTTCTCTTTGATCTCAACAGAATCATTCGAGACGGACGCTCCACACCGGGGGCTGCCGCTACCAACGACACCCCTTTGTGGGTTGATCTTACTTGGATGAAGTAAGGCACTCTTTCTTCATCCCGCCCACTCCCAAAGAACCGGTTTCTCATTTTCTCACTTGACCTCTTGCGACAGTTGTCACATTTTAATTGCGACAACTGTCGCAGATGAACAAGAACCAAACACCTATTCGAATCACCGATGCCGAGTGGGATATTCTTTCGGCGATCTGGGAGCGCAACCCGATCGCAGCAAGTGAGATTCAAGATTCGCTCGGCCCAGCCCGGAACTGGAGTTCCGGCACTGTTCGAACCCTTCTGACTCGCTTAGTGAGGAAAGGAGTGATTCAAGCACAGAAAGTCAGCCGCCGCTTCCTCTACACGCCCCTGGTCGAAAAGAGCGAATGTGTCAAACACGAGAGCCGTTCCTTCATTGAGAAATTTCTAGGAGGGGCGCCTTCTTCCATCGTACTCGACATTGTCCGCGAATCAGAGCTGTCCAAGAAGGATATTCAAGAACTAAGACGTATTCTTCGTGAGAAAGACAAGTAACCTCTAAGCAATAGGCGCATGGAAACCATCGAAACGCTCTTCCTCTATGTCCTTCGTGGTTCATGGCACGCATCGGTTTTGGCCCTGGCAACCCTCGGAATCCAATGGCTTTTCCGGAGGAAACTCACGCCTCATTGGCGGTATCTCCTGTGGTTCGCGTTTCTCGCCCGCTTGGCGTTGCCCGTGATGCCGAGCAGTGTATTCAGTATTCACAATCTCTCAAACGCCATCCTCACGAGCACGAAAGAACTCTCTACCGCTGAATTGCCCAGATCAACAAGTCCAAGCGAATTCCCGACAAGGTCGATCGCCCCAAGCTTTCCGCGGATTCAATCAACACCTCAGCAAGCCACACTCGTCAGCCCCAGCGAAGAGCTACCTCTCCCATCAGGGGAGCCAGAACCTACTAGCTCAGCGCCAAGGCTCACGCCCTTTCTCGCACTCATCTGGATTACTATCACCCTAGGCTTCGTCCTGCAGCTCATCATCAGGGCGTCTCGATTCCATCGAAAACTAAAGACTAACCGAGCCGACGTTCCAGCTGATATTGAAAGCCGATTCAAAGCCATCAAGAAAACGCTCGGACTCGAGGATCGGGAGATTGCCCTCACCTTCTCCGACCAGGTTACGAGCCCCTGTCTCTTCAGTCTTAGGCGTCCACAACTCATCATTCCTCCTTCCCTGCCCCGTAGTCTGAGCTCGACTGAGCTTGAGTGCGTATTGCTACACGAACTCGTTCACTATAAACGGCACGATATCTTCACAAACTGGGTCATGAATCTACTGCAGTTCCTGCACTGGTTTAACCCAATCGTTTGGATTGCGATGTCTCGCATCAGAGTCGATCGTGAGATGGCGACGGATGCGGGCGTCCTTCAACAGGCAAACAAGCAGCAGCGGGAATGCTATGGGGAGCTTATTATCAAATTGCTTGATCGGCTTCGCAAACGAGCCGATCTCGTTCCCGGGGCGGTTAAGATGGTTGAAAGTAAGCGGCAACTTCAAGGCCGGATTCGAGCCATCGCCAAATTCTCGAGCACACATTGCACATCAACTCTTGGACTTATGTTGGCATTCCTCACTCTCCTTTCATTCTTGCTGGACGCCAGCCCGACGGAGACCGATGCCTCTTCGAAAAACGCTCCGATCACCGCCAAGGTAATCGTAACCGTGCTCGACGATAACGGCAAACGGCCTATCGAGGGCAGCCGCATAGATGTTTCCCTTCTAGATCAGGCACCCGAATCCCAGGAATGGGAGACGAAAGGAGAATTCTCACTCACCGAATTCACGGACTCATCGGGTAGAGCGGTCATCGAAAATATTCCCACGGAAGCCAAGAAATACCGCTTCACTGCCACCCACAACAACGATGTGAAGACGTCCATCACCATCAACACGGAGACCTCCCCCCTTCCGGCCGAAGCAGACATCTTGGTGAAGGACAGCAATTATGTTTCTGGTGTCGTCACGGATTCCACCGGACGCCCTATTGCAGACGTTATCGTCACCATCTATTTCTCAGGCGGCTACGAACGCGGAGGCACCCACCTTACCACCGACAGTAATGGCAGATGGCAATGTACGATTCTCCCGAAGGATGTTACCGTAGTTTCCGTAAGCTTTCAGCATCCCGATTTCGCTCTAAAGCCATTAATTCAGAGAATCGCTGGCTCTCCTCTGATCCCTTCTAATGTGGTCGAGCCAAATGCTTTCGGCAAGCAGGAGAAAGTCCGAAGAAAGCACCTAAATCTGACTGCGCTGCCAAATCGGTTTGACCGAACGACTCTTGTGAGCAGCAGCTCTTTTCGCGGCCTCGTCATAAATCAGGCTGGTCTAGCGGTAACAAACGCCACCATTGTGATCAACGCCCCTCCCCATATCGAGACGTTGAGAACAGACTCGAAAGGCGCTTTCGTTTCGAAGAATACCTATGTCGAGAATATCCAAGGCTCCCTCTCAGCCAAGGGCTACGCACCACAAGGATTCTCAGTCGACATTCAACCCGACATGCCTAACCAGACCTTTACGCTGTCTCGTGGACACTCCATTCGATTTCGATTCGTTTCATCGAGAGGCGCTCCTCTCGAGGGAGTCAGAGCTATTCCAACGAGAACAAGCTTCTTCAAAATTAGCCGTAGTTACTTCAACGCTACCTCGGATGAGGATGGGTTCCTCGAATGGAGGAACGCTCCTAATGAACCCATAACCTTCGTATTCGGATCACAGGACTATTACCCAGTACCAGATCAAACCCTATCTCCAGGCAAGGACGTCCATTTGATTCGACTCAACAAGAAACTCGTCGTCAGATTGAATGCCACGGATACCAATGGCAACCCGATCTCGTCTTTCCGCGTTGACCGCGCCACTCATTCCCACAATGACACGAACTGGGATCCTGACATCTCAGTATCAGGGCAGGACGGATGGGCCACATTCCCTGATCCGATGTCCCCATACTACGGCTCAGTTCAAGAATGGCCTTCGTATATTTTTCGGGTCGAGGCTGAAGGCTACGTGACAGCGCACACACGAGCGGTGAACATCAGCGAGGAGGAGGCGAGTCTTTCGGTAAAGCTTCAATCCCGTGACATTGTTCAGCGCACTCTCGTCGATGCTTCCGGAAAACCTCTCACGAATCGGCAACTGTGGCTTCTCGATCCGAGCAGACATTACTCAGTTTCAACCACATCACTTACTCTTGAGAGGGGAAAGGCTGAGGAAATCCGCACCGATAAACAAGGAAGATTCGCGACTCCAAATCGCCCCCGAACACACTCAATTCTCGGGCTCTTTGAGGAAGGTTTTCTCCTTGAATCATTGAACGAAACACAAACACATACAGTAACACCCTGGGGCTCTCTTTCAGGCAAATGGTTGGAAGACGGACAAGTCAAACAGGGTGTCAAGATCGGCTTCAATCCAAAACCTCAGAATGCCATCCCCTTCCGCGCAGCCTCAATTCACGTTATCGATTCGACAGCCACGGATGAGAAGGGAAGCTTCGCTTTCGCTCGAGTGCCCGCCATGGATGTCCGAGTCTACCGAGTCATTGAACTGGATAGACTCACAAACTACCAGTGGTTCAATACCATCAATATTAACCCTGGCACAGAGAGGAGTATCACCTTGAATCATCCCAAACTCAGGTCTCTTCAGGGAACAGTTAAGATTCCCGAGGCAGTCAAATCGAGAACCGCTCCAGGCTACATAACCGGCACTTTGGAACCTGGCGGGTATGAGCTTCTCGAAACCAAGTCCAACACCTTGGATTCGAAAGAGTATGAGCGTTGGTATCTGGATTGGATTAAATCCGAAAAGGGGAAGGCTCACATGGCAACCAGAGAGAAAACACCTCACCTCGTCTCGGTAGATGAAAGTGGAAATCTCTCAACCCTCTCTATTTTTCCCGGCGAGTATCTTCTCACATTGATCTACGAAGAGATGGAAGTAGATCACCAAAAGAGGCACCCTCGCTCCAGTGTTGCAAAAGCCACCCGCAAGCTCGAGATCACATCTGATTCACCAGATGTGATTGAGCTAGGGAGAATTACTCTGCAAGAAGTAACATCCCAAACCAATTAGAATGTCCCGGATGAGCTATAAGCCGAATTCTGTCTGCATTCCGAAGAACGGAGAGGATCATTTATCTTAGCGATCTTACCCGGAACCCAGCCTGACCGAAGTCAGTCAATGAAACGGGTCGTTTCGAGGTTCCCTATTCGATCTTGCTCCCGATGGGGTTTACCCTGCCTCGTCGATTTCTCTCGGAGCGGTGGGCTCTTACCCCACCTTTTCACCCTTACCTAAGAAATCTTAGGCGGTATCTTCTCTGTGGCACTTTCCGTCGAGACGCCTCGCGGCGTTCCCTCCCACGTGTATCCTTGGCAATCCGAAGATCCCTCAGTTACGCGGCATCGCACCCTGTGGAGTTCGGACTTTCCTCCCTTGGCTCAAGACCAAGAGCGATCCCCCACTCATCCGGGACAGCCGAGACGCTAGTCGACCCGCCCCTCGAGTGCAAGCCACGCAAGTAATGTTTTGGATTTCTACCGATTAAATCACGGCATTCGTGAATCGTAGAGCGAACGATCCGGCCTTCAGGGGTCAAACTCGAGCCCGTCTTTCAGCTAGAACATCGCACGCCACAACAGCCAGGACAGAAATCCAAGGACAAACGAAAGCCCAATTGCCCAGCAGATACCGAGCTCAGGTATTCGTGAAGCAGCCCGCGCCGGCCAGGCCTTGGGTTTCCCCCCATTCTCCGAGAACGACATTCGGTCTGAATTCTCTCTATCGACCGGCGAAAGTAAACTCGAAGCAGCTTCTTCATCCTCATCCCAAAGCGCAAACCCCATCGCTCCGACACAACGAGGGCAAAGCCCGGACAACGTGTTTGGCGACATCCTGGCACCGCATTGGGCACAGAGACTACGATCCGTCATAAATCAGCAAAAACATACTCATAATCATTCCAACTCGTCTCTGACGAGGACGGTCCTAACTCCCCTCAACCAGAAGTCACCACCGCGAGCAAGTGTTGAATTTCCTGATCGCTATCGCCCACATCAGACAGCGTCTCAGACACCTCGGCTTTGATAAAATCCCGATACCGCTGTCGCATCCGTTTTACCATCATTGCCACCGCAGCCGTTGTCGATTGAAGTTCTTTCGCCGGCCCTTCATAGGCACTCTGCCCCGCTCTGACAGCAAGAAACTCTCGCAACAATACAAACTGTCTCCCCTTTCCTTTGACCGCCATCTCCGCCTCGACCTTCTTCATCGCTCGCTCCATCACCGTCATCGCCCAATGACGGTCAAAATAATGATCCGGACTCTCGTTGGTAGCAGGCTCATTGTGAAACCGCTCTTCCGCCAACTCCTGATCAATAGAGATGGTAGTCTGCCCGCCACCCCGTTTCAGCGCATGCTGCCGGTGCCAATCATTGGCCATAAAATTGTTGAGCGATGAAAGCAGAAAGGTTCTAAATCGCCCTTTGTCCCGAGACGCCTTCTCAAGGGCATTCGATTCGATGAGGTGACCAAAAAATCCCTGGGTTAAGTCTTGCCCGTCCTCATTACTGTAACCTCGTCGACGCACATAGAGATACAAGGGCATCCAGTAGTTGGCACATAAGGTTTCCAGCGAGGCTGCGGCGGAGGGATCAGAAGGATCAGCCGCTCGAACAACAGCACTCCACTGCGTCGTTACAAAGTTCCTTGGCTTTGAGCGATTCTCTTTCAACTCATCCTTTTCATTAGAGAACGCAGTCATATACTTGGGATTTGTGGTAATACCATATTGATAACACGATTAAGACGTCTGACAGTCTGAACGACTCTCTCCTCCTCATCAACATTCCAACGTCTCGGTAGAAAACACACCAGCAAAACATCCATCAGAGGGTTGATCGACAGTGACAGTTCAAGGAAAGCTTGCCAAGCACTGGTTCATTCTTTGACCGGTGGAGTGGCATCCGAATGTCCGGGTGTTGATAGCCCCCATTCTCGAACAAAGGCCTCTAGTTGATCCATCGACCTACGTTCCAGAACCAGTCGCTCGAAGCCGGCCCGAATAACCCGCTCCTGGTGATCATACTCAACGAGGTACAAGCGATAGGTAACCTTCCGTTTGGAAATATGCCCGAGGACCTCGCCCCCCCCAAAGTAAGCATCGTCACAAAGCAAACTATTAAAAAATAGCTCTCCTCCGTCCTCACAGAACGATAGCAAGCCAATCGGCACAAGAGGATTGACAAGATACGCCATTTTCAACGCTACTCCTGAGCTAATTTCAGTCCAATAATAGGCATCGATCCGCTCGTCTTCATAAGCAATCCCAGGAGAACCTAGATTCTCGATGACCATCGATCTGGTGACAGCCTCTTTTTCAACGAATGCCACGGATCGAGGAGCGATTCGAGTTCCCACTCGATCCTTTTCGTTCTTCACGTAAGGCAAAATACAGCCTGAGTTCATCGATCCGATGACGACGATCGAAACAAGAAACAATAGATTCTTCACGTTCCGTCGCGCTGGAAAGTCATTCATGTCTCTCCTAAAAGGAACGGGCGGCGAAACTAACGGGAAAGAATCAAAAAAGACGCCATTACAACATTGCTTGGGTTTAGATCTTCCCCCAAGTTCCCCGTATGCTCGGTAACACAATCGCTCACTATCACATCACCGCCCTCCTCGGCAGGGGCGGGATGGGCGAAGTTTACCAAGCCAGAGACACGAAACTCGGACGCGATGTTGCGATAAAGGTCATCCCTAGTGGCATCGAAGACTCCCGTTCTCTTCTCATTCGCCTTCAACGCGAAGCGCAGGCTCTCGCCGCATTAAACCACCCACACATCGCAACAATTCATACCTGCGATATGGACCACGAGGTCCCATTCATCGTCCTCGAGCTGGTCAAGGGCCGCACCTTAGCGGAGCACTTGGAAGAACACCCCTTATCAATGGGAGAAACGGTGCACATCGCACAGCAAATCGCAAAGGCGGTCCATGCTGCCCATGAGAGTGGTATCATTCATCGAGACTTGAAGCCCGGAAACATCAAATTGACACTCGATGGAGACGTCAAGGTGCTCGATTTTGGGCTCGCACGCATCACCAACACGGAACACAACCTTTCAACTAGTACAACAAGTCGCGAACCGGACCACGAATCAACGACGCCCGGCACGGTGATTGGCACACCGGCCTACATGAGCCCGGAACAAGCGCGAGGCGGAAACGTCGACAAGCGAGCCGACATTTGGGCCTTTGGATGTTGCCTCTACGAGATGCTCACCTGGCACCGTCCCTTCACCGGCCAGACGGCAGCCGATCTCATGGCCGAAATCATGAAATCCGATCCTGACTGGAACCGCATACCAGAAGAAACACCACCAGAGATTAGGACCATCCTTCGCCTTTGCTTAGAAAAATCTCCCAACCATCGGATAAGTCATCTAGGCGATGTCGCGATGACCCTTAACGAAACCTCTCGTTCTGTAGATACCAAGGAGGCCCGTTCGAAGAAGGGACCAACCGCGCCAGCCACACTTTCGCCAAGAGATAGCCTTTATTGGATCTTGTGCTTCTTTGCTCTCGTTCTTGGCATGATCCTCGCCGCCGTCCTCCTGCCCAGCAATGATCTGGAGCCAGCTCCAAAGCAGATCAAGTCGCTCGCCGTTGTTCCCTTCCAAAACATCACCAATGCTGAAGATACCGCGGACCTAATCACCGGGCTCACGGGCGACCTCATTACCGTGCTCCAACCCATTAATGGGCTTCGAGTTCAAGGACCGATGTCTTCTCTACGATTCAAGGACTCGACATCGCTTCCAAAAGAGATCGGCAGTGCGCTCAACGTTGAACATCTGCTCACCGGAAGCATTAGCCAAGAAAACGACCGGATACGGATCAACGCCAATCTAATCGAGGCTGCGACCGGGTTCAGCCTCTGGTCGACCAACTATGACCGTCCCTTCGCAAATCTCCTCGACATCAGAAGCGATGTCGCCGGTCAAGTGGCTCGCGCCCTCGAAATCCGATTGGGAGTCAGTGAAGCCACGAGCCTCAAGCGTACCCCGACCACGAGCCCGAATGCATACGCGCTCTATCTCAAAGGAAGAGCCTATTGGAACCGTAGGACCAAGCCGGACTTTCAACGCGCCATCGAATACTTCGAATCAGCACTTGAGAGCGATCCTGAATACGCACGGGCCTATGCCGGCATTGCCGATACTCATACGCTTTGGAGCATCTACTCGGTTGCGGACCTCAGTGATCGACCGGAACAAGCTGTCGCAATGGCCAATCGGGCTCGAGAATTGGACCCCAGCCTTGCCGATCCCTACGCTACGATCGGGTTCGCCAAATTTCTCTATGATCGGGACTGGGAAGGCGCTGAGAAAGCATTTCAAGCAGCCAGCAAGCTCAATCCAAACTACGCCCAAGCCCACGCCTGGTATAGCGTCATGCTCATTTGCCAGGGGCGGGCAGAAGAAGGACTGCGAGAAGCCGAGCTCGCCGAAAGCCTAGATCCCGCTCCGAACAATCGAGTCATTCGCGCACTCGCCCTCCTCCATCTAAATCGTATTCCAGAAGCACTGAAGTATCTTCAAGAGCAAATCGCCAATGACCCTTGGTTTGGAAACTACCACCTATTCCACGTTCAAGCGCAGGTCATGAATGGAAACCTTCAAGAAGCACTCGAGGCGGTCGAGGAAATGCGAACCGCCCAAATAGCACCCGAGCGGGTTATCGAAAACGAAGCCTGGGTTCTTGCGCTTCTTGGGCGTCACCCAGAAGCCCGCCAACGCCTAAAGCAGCTACAAGCCCTTGACCAAAACGGAAATGATCACAGCGCTTTTTCCGCCCAGATCATGCTAGCCCTCGGAGACGAGACAGGAGCCCTCACCCAGCTAAGATCCGTGATAAACGACGGCGATAATCTCTTCCCTTTCCTCTACCGCCAGATCGACTGGAAAAGCCTCCACGAAGACCAACGATACCAGTCAATCCTCACCCAACTAAACCTCCCCTGATACGCCCCACCTCCCGGTCTGGCCCGATGAATTCCCTCGCCACTCCAAGCCCCCGCCCCCTTCCTCGGACTCTCTCTTTCCGCCAGTTTTTCTGTCTCACCACTCGTGAATCGTATGCCTCCTAGCAATCGACGACGCAATCCACTTATCCCATCCCCTTGGCAAAACTTCCAAGCGTTCCCCTCAACGAGCATACCCACACGCAACTTCTGTTTGGGCGCACTCATCGCAGAGAGTCGCTAGTCGGTCACATCGAGAGACCTCAACCCGGCCTTTTTCCCTTCTTTACTACTCTCAGAATCCCGTCACTTCTTACGACCTCAATTCACCTCGCAACCTCTAGATGGTTATTGCTAGTTTTTTTGGGGAAGGATTCAGCTAGACGATACGTCATTCTACTTGTTGAAGATTCCTCGTGCGGTTCTGTCGGTTCAATACGATGAATCCGACAATCGCAGATAGACTGATGAGCAAGGTTTCGACGGGTTCTGGCACCGGTGTTAGAATCGTCAATGTGGGTGTAAAAAAGACATTGCTTGGATTTGCCTCAAATACGAGTGATTGACGCATATGATTAGTCGTGGTGTTGTTGTGATCAGTAATGTAGATCTGGTTCCGAAACGTGCCTGACTGGCCAAAATCCCCAAGTTCAGATCGCCCATGAATTGTATGGTCATATCGGCCGCTTCCCGCCGTCCCGAGAGTTTGGAAATGCCCCGAGCTCTGCGACCACGTAAATTTGTCCCTCCCCTCAGTTGAAACAGGGATGGTGGGTGGATTGGAGTTAACCCCATTGTCCCAGTTGACATCCTGACCGTTAACTTCGAATGAGAACCATTCTAGAATCGTAAACTCATGAATCCCCGTCCCTACGGTGTCTGAAAACTCTCCATCTGTTTGAAGCTGCCCCGAAATTGTTGTCGTCCCATCAGTAGACGAAAAGTTCCAAAGGAGTGCTGCCTGAGACGTTAGCGGAATGGCGATTGAGGCAAGCACGGAAAAGAGGAGCCTCAGGCTCAGATGCGAAGCCCGCGCAGTTAAAAAACGGTGATTCACTGGATTCAATTGCATACCCCCTCTCCAAGCAATCTTAATACCACAATTGAAATGCAGCAGATTCGCCGTCTTTCACTCCCTGCCGGCAGAGCATTACTGAAATGTGCAACTACCTGCAAACAATACGATTATGATTACCAGCAGACTTGTTAGGAAGCGCATTGAAAAGAGAGTGGTTAAGACTGCCTCCTTGTTCGCTCAAAGCTAATAGCGTTAGGAAAGTCGCTAGTAGCTTTCCGATAAAGGTTCTCACAGAGACACATTTCATGCGAGTTGAACGGCCGATATCATGGCTTTCTAGAAGGATCACGAGCCCAAGTCCTCGCATGTGTTTCTGGATTAATTAAGCGCCATTCGGGGCAGCGCAGACCGAGTTCAAACTTCGGCCCAAAGGGCTGCTGATATTCTAAAGACGCCAACCCAAAAACAAAGAACACGAGATGGTCTCTCCCCCCTTCGCCAGCGCCCAACACAAACTCGCGATAGCGCTGGCGTTTGTGGGCTCCCCGTCAACGAATTTTGCCGCAGGTGCTTGAGAGCGCGCGCTCGATAGCGGCTTGAAGCCTAAGCCGCATCTAAACGGGACACGTGAGGACGGGCCCACGATTCCCTCATTTCTTAATAGATCCTTCCTCTGCCCTCTCTCTATTTGCTCCCCACTAAATCCATAATGATACATAGTCTACAACCGTAGACATAAAGCTCTTGACACGTCAGTCTACAGATGTAGATTG
The DNA here is from genome assembly GCA_913061285.1 of uncultured Verrucomicrobiota bacterium. Classification (GTDB taxonomy): domain Bacteria; phylum Verrucomicrobiota; class Verrucomicrobiia; order Limisphaerales; family AAA164-E04; genus UBA2970. The sequence goes on from CAJXVR010000047.1 coordinate 29,570, forward strand.
CATACACAATGAAGAAACCGCCACCTATTACAGACTCTGAATGGTCGATCATGAAGGTCTTGTGGAAGAAGCAGCCTCTCACGTCCACTCAGATCGCGACTCAAACCAAATCGCACCCACAAACCATTAAGACCTTCCTGAGTCGATTGGTGAAAAAGAAGGCGATCGGCTATGAAAAGACCGGACGCAGCTTTTACTATCGCACCCTCTTTTCCGAGAAAGAATGTCAACGGCACGAGAGCCGGTCATTTCTCAATCGTGTCTTTGGAGGGTCTCTTCGTCCCATGATTTCACATCTCGTCGAAGATGAATCCCTTTCCCAAAGGGAGATTCAAGAACTTAAAGCCCTCCTCAACAAGACGAGCCGAGGGGGTAAAGAATGAACTCAGAGCCTCAGTTCATCGAATTCCTTTTCGGTTTCCTTCTGGAAGCGGGGCTCCAATCGATCCTGATTGTACCGCTCATTCTCACTATTCAATTCATCTCTGGAAATCGGCTGTCCCCGACGACAAAGCATGCTCTCTGGCTATTGCTGCTCGTTCGACTGTCACTCCCCATCTTTCCTGAGAGCAGCTTTAGTCTCTTTCACCTGACCCAACGTTCCAATATCAAGGCACCTCAAGAAACAAATCCCTCGTTCACTACTCCCACAGAGCTGGATACAGAACCAATCGCGACCGATCTTCACCCGCCGTATTCCCCTCTGAACACATTCCCCTCTTCGGATCCGCAACCGGAATTGACCAGGCCACCCCTTTCCGACTCTGAATTAAGAACGCTCCCATCAGACAACTCAACTCTCCCCATTGCATTCGAGCTTCCCACTTCGAATGCGGAGGCCGTGCCAGTCATACGGCCCATAGCCAATGGAGAACGAGCGCAGATCTCGTTTCCCAAGATCGCCATATCCGTGTGGTTTCTTGGTCTCCTCAGTCTTAGCATGGCCCTCATTCGCAATGCCCTCCACTACCAACGCCTCATTCAGTCCGCGACAGCTATCCAAGAAAAACGGCTCCTGACAATCATCGACGAGTGCCGCTCCCTTATCGGGCTTTCGCGAGAGATTCCAGCCATCGAATCCCCTTCCATTGCCTCCCCCGCCATTCTCGGATTCCTGCGTCCTAAGCTTCTACTGCCTTCCCAAATAAGCACTCGCTACAAAACGAGTGAATTACGCCACATCCTTCTGCACGAACTCGCTCATGTTCAAAGACAAGATCCGGTTTGGAATTGGTGGGCGACCATGGTCCAGATCATACACTGGCCCAATCCCTTTGTTTGGTATGCCATTGCCCGCCAGCGCGGAGATCGAGAACTGGCTACCGACTATCTCGCTTTGAAGGCTCTTCAAGCGGATCGTCCGGAAGCCTATGGTCGCACCCTCATCAAAACACTCAACGGATTCTCACGACAGAAGCTCATCCCTGGTCTCATTGGCATTGGCGAGGACCGCCGAGGATTGAAAAAACGTTTTCGTATGATCGCAGCCTTTCGCTGTACGAAACGCTACTCTATCGTGACCCTCGTAACCGTCATTTCGCCGCTATTGGCGCTCCTCCTTACCGATCCCAAAACCCATCAAGCAAAAGCCCAAGGAAACCCCAATCCAACAGACTCTCAAGGCGAATCCCAGGCAAAAGAAACGTCCGACCTCACGAAGCACAAGATCACTGTCATCGTAACAGAGGCTGGCACTGGAAAACCACTCCCTGAAATCCCCATCGGATTCTCAAGCGATCCCAGATGGCACGCCAACACCACACCGATTCAAATCGTTGGAAGGACAACGGATCTCGGTGAAGCAGCTATCTCAATACCACTGACGAAC
>CAJXVR010000048.1 GCA_913061285.1 uncultured Verrucomicrobiota bacterium
ATACGAGATGTAGAGAGGTCTCGTGGGCTCGGAGATGTGTATAAGAGACAGAGTGGGTACTCCCGACCACACTCGCGGCACTTGAGGGCTTTCATGAAGCCTTTTTCGTTGCTCATATTACAAAGTCACGTTGCTAGTGGTTTGAGGAGAAGAAGGCCTCTTCAAAGGAAAAGGATAAGAGCCCACAAAGGAAGGCGCTGATTCTCATCTTTCCCAAACCACCGAATTATTGGTTCAAGCTGGATTTGGCACCTGGCCATCAACGCACGCTACGTTGACCGGTTGCCGTGGCATCATAGGGCCAGTCCCTCCGCCACTCTGAATGAGATCCGTTATATCAACGGATGCGGATATGTTGATCTAAGGCTCGCTGTTCTGTCAAGGGTTATGAAAACCTCTGTCAGGAATGTCCCTCGCTGCTTGATAATTGCTTATTCTCCAGTTCCTCGGTGATCAAGCATCTGGAAATAATGAGCGCCGAACGAGGTTGGTAAAGCTAGGGTGGATTGATTGTTTGGGGGAAAGGGCTTGGTTGCCCCTTCCTTCGTAATTCGGCTTGGCAGGTCGTGTTTTTGATGTCACCCTAGGTTTTAGCAGGGGCTCGGTTAACATTTTCAAAGTTTTTCAGCCTCTTGATTCAAAATTATAGTGCGGCATCGGGAATCGGTTTCCACAATCTTTCTGTTGCTTTGCTCCGGGAGCGTCGGGAAAAGAGCATGCGTTTTTTTTTGCTGGTCGGACATAAAATGCGACATTTTGTTTGACAGGAGAGAGGCGGTTCCATCTAATTGTTCAAAATCGAGCGTGATATTTAGCATGAAATTTTCAATTCAACGTATAACCCTGGGGGCCGCACTGTGCGCGCTGTCAGTTGTAGGGGTTCAATCACAGGTCACGATTGATGCCTTTTCTGATCCGGGTGTGGCAACGAGTGTTCAAGCACAGCAGACAAATCCTACCCCTGCAGCTAGTGACGTGAGTGGTCTTTCAAATGTCATTGGAGGAAGGCGAATTGTATCATCCACGTGGGAGGCGGGAACTCCGGGTCCATTTGTCTCTTCTGTTGTCGATCCGAATACGGTCGGTGGCGCTACGTTTTCTGCGAATAGTGATACGGGGCAAGATGGTTTTGGCGAGATTACTTGGCCAATCTCTCCAGCCGCGGATCTGACCGTAGGTGGCTCTGTTGCCTTCCAATATGAAACCACGGCCAACGACAATGGCGCGACTATCACATTTACAGTTAGTGATTCAACGCCTGCGACTGGAACTTATTCATTTACTATCGCGCCTTTAGCTACGGGGTTGACGACCGTTCCTTTCGCCGGCTTTAGTCCTTCGATCGATTTTTCGATTGTCACTAGCGTGGGTATCAAGATCGATACCAATGTGGCGTCGGATGTATCGATGCGCACGATTCTGACGACACAGCCTCGCGATTTTGGTGACGCACCCGATACCTATTGCACTTTGGAAGCCAGTAATGGTCCTCGACATTTTATCAATTATACGTCTACAGGTGCAGTCATAGGGCCTGTCCTTGGAGTAGCTGGAAATGTTGATGATGAACTAGATGCGCATGTTTCAGCAGATGCGACGGGAGATGATACGGTAACGCTTCCTTCAGCTCCTTTCGATGATGAAACTGGATTAACCGTAAATCGTCTAGTCGCCGGTGATAGTACCTCAAATATCAGTCTTCAAATCTCTGGAGCAACAGGAAATCCCAATATCAATGCATGGATTGATTTTAATGCTGACGGAGATTTTGCGGATATCGGTGAGCAGATTTTGACTAACGACACGACAAACGGAAATGGCACCCACGTTTACTCTTTCACGCCTCCTGCTTCTGCGATCGGTTCGACTTTCATGCGTATTCGAATTTCCTCTGCTGCCTTGCCAACGACTGACGGCTTCAAAGGAACTGCAGTCGATGGAGAAGTTGAGGATTACCAAGTAACGATTTCGGGTGAAGATTGGGGCGATGCACCCGATACCTATGGAACAACACTAGCTGCGGACGGTCCCGATCATCCGATCAATGTGGGCGACACCTTCCTTGGAGCGTCAGTTGACTCAGAGGGGGATGGAGTTCCATCTGTAGGTGCAGACGGAGATGATAACGCAACATCCGATGATGAAGACGGTGTCTCAGGCATTCCCACCGTTATCACCACTGCCGGTGGCACATTCCCTATCACCGTTACTCTTGGTGGGCAGAGCGGATTCGTCTCAGCTTGGGTAGATAGAACCCAAACTGGCACGTTCGACTTCGCCGATCAATTCATTGGCCCCCTAGTCTCAACACCTGTGCAAGCGGTTGGACCTACCGTGTATTCGCTCGTAATTCCGCCTGTGTCGGCTTCTGATCCCGAAACCGGTGACAAGATTTACCTGCGTTTTCGCGTTGTGAACGGCACTGAAGCCGCATTGTTCTTTCCTAAGGCTGGCGCTGGAGGTTCTACAGCGCTGTCTGGTGAGGTTGAGGATTATGTGATTACTGTTGTCAATCAACTTCAAGACTGGGGTGACAATCCGGATACATTCACGACAACGGCTGGACCTCGTCACAACATTGGATCGGGTGATCCACAATTTGGAACGAATCGGGATGCCGAGGCCGCTGGTAATCCATCCGCTGGTTCTGATGGGGATGATAACACGGACTCTCCTGATGATGAAGACGGCGTCGATTTTGCTTCCTTGGGCACAATCAACCCTGGTACCACCATATCGTTGCCAATTACAACTTCAGGTATGGGGGGATCAATCAACGCGTGGATGGATTTCAACGGAAACGGGGTTTATGACGTTCCTTCCGAGCAAGTTCTAACTGACGCCGCTGCTGGTGCTGGAACCTACTCTATAACGATTCCGGTGACGGCTGTAACCGGCACAACGCATGCACGATTTCGAATCTCTTCCGCTGGAGGTGATCTTGCCTCGTCAGGCACGGCTGCCGATGGAGAAATCGAAGATTATGCCTTTACGATCACTCCAAACCTTGACTTCGGTGATGCGCCAGACACCTACGGAACCTTGTTAACTTCGAACGGCCCTCGACACTCGATTACTGGTCCTGGTCTCGGTACCAACATTGACAATGAATCGGATGGTGTCCCTTCCACGGGTGCGGATGGCGATGACACCGCTGGTTCGCCTGATGATGAAGATGCAGTGACGTTCCCTGCTTGTTTGACTGCGGGGATAGCAAACAACATTCCGATCCAGGTCAACGGAACGGGGAAACTAAGTCTTTGGATTGACTTGAATGGTGATGGAGACTTTCTCGATTCAGGGGAGATGCTTCTGAACAATGTGCCTCATACCGGTCTTACATCGTTCCCTATCATTATTCCAACGACTGCGACACCTGGTGCGACCTACGCTCGTGCTCGAGTCATTGCATCAGGGGATCCAAATCTTACCTCTCCGTTAGGTGCCGCATCCTCCGGTGAGGTGGAAGATTATGCGGTCTCAATATGTAAGGATTTCGGTGATGCTCCGGATTCTTATTGCACACTCCTCGCTTCGGATGGTCCTCGCCACGATGGTACGGGGCCGCGTCTAGGAACGTTGCGCGACTTGGAGACGGATGCCCCGGGCACTCTTGGCACGCTAGCTGACGGAGATGACAACGCAGATTCCGACGACGAGGACGGTGTTTCGTTCAGCAACAGTGGAGTGTTCGATACGACCTCCTCAAGTAATCAAATCACCTTCACATTGTCCGGCACAGCCGACGTGGAAGTCTATGTCGATTGGAACCGGGACGGGGACTTCGACGACGTCGGAGAGAAATACGACTTCGACAATCACTCTGGCGGCACTGAATCCCTTAGTGTTGGGACAGTGTTATCGGACGGTGTCACATACGTCCGCGTTCGGGCCTACACCGTGGGGCAAGCATTGGATAGCCCGAAAGGTAATGCCAGTTCCGGTGAAGTGGAAGATTATCGGATTACTCTCAGCACGCCGACCTTGGTCGATCTCTTGGCCTTTGATGCCATGGCGACAGAAACCGGTCAGGTAGCTATCAATTGGTCAACCGGTGCGGAAATCGATACCGCTGGGTTCAATTTGATCCGTCGTCAAGCGACTGAAGACAGCGCTGCAAGCTATGATCCAGTGACGCTCAATTCTCAATTGATTCCATCCAAAGGAACCTCACTTGAGGGTGCGAGCTACGATTACATGGATTCGCCAGGTTATGGTACGTTCTTCTATCAGCTGGAGGATATTGAAACGAGCGGTCGGGTTGGTCTCCATCCATTCCGTGAAGTAACGATTCTTCCGACGCTGGAAATTGGTTTGGACGAGGATTCCCGAGTGAACCTCAACTATGTTGTGCTTCCAGGTTGGGACTACGAGGTTGAATACAAGAGCCTTGCAGAGAAAGACGCTGATTGGCAGGCTCTTCCTGACGCACCGCACAATAATGGCGTGGTATCCGATGAGACTGGCAATGATACCTCTGATCGGTTGTATCGCCTGAAGGCTTTGCCTCGACAATAAGGCTTCCAAGGTCCTTTCGAGCGCTGCCCCTTTGTGGGGCAGCGCTCTTTTTTTATGCAGACATCATCCAAACCTCGACAGATTGAAGGTGTGGTTCGGCAAGAACTCGAATCTGAGGCCGTACTATACCATGCGGCAACGGGCAAAATTCATATCCTGAATAAGACCGCAGAGTGCCTTTGGGAATTGTGTGACGGGAATCATTCTCTGAGTGACATGGAGGCGGATCTTCGAGCCCGGTTTCAAATCCCGGACGAAGCCCCTGTGGCGAACGATGTCGCTGAAACGTTGGAACAATTTGCCACCAACGGCTTGGTTTCTGTTGAGGACTCGGATTAGCGTTGAGAGTTGATCGCTGGTTCTAGGCAATGTTTGATAGGGCGGAATTCTGGCTCTAAAACTGCTCCTTTACGTTCGTTAGCGGGCCTGGGCGAGGCGACCCGATTGCTTGGAGTTTTGGTGGAAGATGATGTCTCGTGTTTCTTGCTGGCTGTGCCTGTTTGACCCCGGGCTTGGAATAATTGTTCGCCTATAGCCTCGTAAAAGGGCACTATTTACATACCTTGGCTTTCGCTTTGATGAATCGGGACGCGACTACATATGCTTTGATTTTGATTGCTACTTGGCTGAGTTTCTTCGTCTCAGCTGAGGCAAGGTTACGAGCTGCGGGGGCAAGACAGTCGATCACTGTCGATTTGATGCTTGGGAAGGCGGAGGGTGGCGGGCTAGACATCGTCGCTCGTGCCGGGAGCAGTGTGCTGGTAAGAGTGGGTTCGTTGAAGGGGCTCCGACTCGAGCAAGAGGCCTCTCGATCGAAGGCCTCGCCATCGTCGCTCGGTATTGCCTATCAGGGAATCTTTCGAGGGCAGGCCTTGGTTCTCGTGACTACCGAGGATTCTGGCGAAATCCCGGCGGATACCCGATTTCAGCTCTCTTGGGAGAATGAATTGGGGAAGGTGGCGGATGTGGGCTCGAGTGAAGTGACCCATGGCTTTCGGAAATTGACGGAGAATTCCGTTGGCAGCTCGCTAGGTTCCGTGCCGGCGGTAAAGATTCCGATCACTGAGTTTGGTTTGTATGAGATTCCATTGGGCTCTGTGGTTAATTTGTTCCCGGAAGGGCAGCGAGATTTAGATTTCGATGGACTGGCTCTTTTCTACGACGGAAAGCCGGTCCCCTTGGAACGCCTTCACTCTGAGACAGGAGAGGGAAGTGAGGTTGATCGACTGTTCTTTCACGGGGAGGGCACCTTCAATGATTACACTAAAACCAATGTTTTTTGGCTGACGGATTCGCTCTCTGGCCCGCTAATCATCGAACAAGAAGAGGCGGTTCCGGATTCGTCATTGGAGACACCTCGGCACTTTACGACTACACTACACGCGGAGGAAGATCTCCATATTTGGCAAACAATGAGTCGAGGGGAAGGTCAAGATCATTGGTTTTGGGGGGACAAACTCACTGCTCCAGGAAGCCGAGACTACGAGATCGCTGTTCCGTTTCCTGCGGCGTCTGAGAGAAGCACGTCCATACGGGTCATGTATCATGGACTGACCTTTTCGTCGTTCCATCGCCCCGACCACCACGTTCAGTTATCCCTAAATCAACAAGCCTTAGGAGACCATTTCTGGGATGATCGCAATATTTCACTCCAGGCATCTATGGTTCCTCACGGCCTCTTGCGAGGAGGGAGCAACACTGTGACGATTTCGATGCCGGGACTGCCAGGGGTTGCTGTGGATCAGGTATTTATCAATTGGATTGAGATCGATTACGATCGCTTGTTTGTAGCAGATGATAATCGCTTGTTGTTTCACGGGGTCGAACCGAAACGGCAAACCTTTGAGGTGTCGGGACTGAGTGATCCGAACGTCGATGTGCTCGAGATTAGTGATCTTCACCATCCCGTCCGCTTGGGTGGCTTTGAGCATCGTATCGATAACGGTGAAGGGGCACTTCGCTTTAGTGCTTCTCCGAACGAGCGTTCAGAGTTTTTGGTTCAGGGACAGTCTGAGCGTCGGGAGATTCCTCCGTCCACCTTCAACAAGCCCTCGTTTTGGAAGGACCCTGCGAATGGGGCGGACTATATTGTGATTACCCATGAAGATTTCACGGTTTCTGCCGAGCGCTTAGCAGAATATCGCGAGGCTCAAGGGCTTCGATCCGTGGTTGTTCAAATCCAAGATATTTACGATGAGTTCGCATTTGGGGCGTTTGGACCACAGGCGATTCGGGATTTTCTTGCCTATGCCTATCACCACTGGGAGGCCCCGAGGCCGCAGTATGTCGTGATGTTTGGGGACGCTTATCTCGATTACCATGACAATCTAGAAACCGGATCCATCAATTATATCCCTTCTCAGCAGATTAGTACGGAGCTTATCGGCTTGACCGTTTCAGATAACTGGTTTGCTCAGGTGGACGGAGATGATGAGATTCCCGATCTCTACATCGGTCGAATTCCTGTGAGATTACCGGTAGAGGCGGATCGGGTGGTTGATCGGATCATACAGTATGAAACCAATCCGGCGCCCGGTGATTGGAATTCCAGGGTCGCATTGATTGCAGATGATGATAGTGCCGAGTTTTCGGAACTCTCCAATCAGTTAGCCACCTATCTCCCATCTCGAGTCGATGCGTCGCGTTGGTATGCCGATGAGGTTGCTGATCCGACGAGTGATTCGGTGGTGAGTCTTTTTGAATCTGGCTATTCGATGATCAACTATGCAGGGCATGGTACGATCACCTCGTGGGGGCTCTCGGGGAATGGTTCTATATTGATGACCTCGGCTATCGCTCAAGCCATTGATACGAGCCGTCGGTGGCCTATTGTGACGGTTGCCAATTGTCTGAATGGTTTTTTCGCAGCACGACATACTAATTCTTGCCTGGCGGAAAGTTTTTTGACCAGCCCCAATGGGGGGGCGATCGCCGTTTGGGCTCCGACGTCCCTCGGATTTCCTGAGGGGCATCGGATTCTGATGAATGAGTTCTATAAGCAGGTGTTCGAGGAAAAGCAGACCACCCTTGGTGCGGCGACAACGAGCGCTCAAATTGCAACGTTTGTGCATGATCCAGTCTGGCTCGAGCTCATAGAGACCTATGTGTTGTTCGGTGACCCTGCGCTAAGAATCAATCTTCGCTTGCCGGCTCAAGGTCCGGAATTGAGCTTGGCAACGGGAATGGGAGGGGCGTTGGAATTACGATATGAGACGTCACTGGAGTTCGACTATACGATCTTTGCGAGTGAAACGCTAGGTGCAGACGCGGTCTGGGAGCCGCTTCCTGGAGCACCCCATAATACTGGAAGCCAGGTCATCGATCCCAGTGACGCTGACGGGCCGTTATTTTTCCGGGTTGAATCGACACGGAAACGATTGTCGCCGCCGCTCAGTAGTCGTTCCGAGGCCCTCTGATCTGCTGTCGACCGCTGATCTGGCTTCAGTATCGGGGAGGGGAGAAGGCTTTGTTTTCCCGCGAACCAGTCGATATTGAGATGGAATCCTTGCTTCTGCGTGCCTACCAACGGATGTATCGCGCTTTCGGGCATCAGCACTGGTGGCCGGCAGAGTCTGCCCTTGAGGTTTGCGTGGGGGCAATATTAACCCAGAACACAAGCTGGACGAATGTGGAGCTGGCGCTCTGCAATCTACGCCACCATCAGGCCTTGGATCTCGCTGTGCTGCATTCGCTTGAGCCCAAGCAGCTAGCCAATCTCATTCGGTCGGCTGGCTATCACAACGTCAAGGCGAGACGATTAAAGGCGTTCACTTCCCTAATCATTGAAACCTTTGACGGACAGCTTGAATTGTTGTTTCAGGAGGAGGGGGCTCGGGCAAGGGCACTGCTTCTGGGGGTTAATGGCATTGGCCCAGAGACCGCGGATTGCATCTTGCTCTATGCCTGTAGTATTCCAAGCTTCGTCGTTGATACCTACACGAAGCGGATTTTCTTTCGCCACTCCTGGATCAATGAGCGAGCGAGCTACGATGAGGTGAAGCAATTGTGTGAAGAAAGTCTCAGCGATTCGATTGGGCCGCATGAGAATCGACTAGAATATTGGCAAGATTATCACGCGCAGATTGTACGGATCGGCAAGGAGTTCTGTCGTCCTAAGAATCCCCGATGTGAGGCCTGTCCCCTCAATGAGCTGTTGCCGGAGTCCGGCGTGAAGCTATCGCGTTCTCTTTCTGTCTGAAGATTAAGATGCCCCTGAGACTTCTGGGTAGAAGATTGAAGTGCCAGACAGAATTGTCATCGTCGACTCTTTTGATCGCTTGGAAACTAGATTGAATCTTTTTGTTCTTGAATTCGTTCTAATTGGAAATTGTTGGGTTTTCAGTTGTTTTCGATAGTGTTTGATTAATTAAACTATAGTTCAAGTGATTGAAAAAACTATATTAAAGAGAGAAGCTGTCTAGAGCGATCCTCAGAGGCGTCATACCTAGGCTCGAAGAGCGCTGGGTTCGTGTGGAATCAGACTCTCTTCGGCGAAGGCCTTCCTTGATCGCGTTCTAGCTGGGCTTTGATTGGGCGTCTGACTCGGATTGATTCCTCACACGGTAGCCCAAACGAGAACGAAGCTTACGATGAGAAGTGCCGTTCCGGAGAGGATTTCCGTCCAGCTCTCTGGGGATTCTTCACGTGTGACTAGGCGATTGGTTTGGATTGGATTTGCGTCTTTCATGCTCATGTCCTGATCTTGGCAGAAGGGGTGAGACAACGGCGGTCCAAGGGGGCAAACATTGTATCTGGGTTTCGGCCCTGAGACATTTGATGAGCGCCTGACGTCTCTGGGCCGAAACCTATTTAGGGAGCATGCAAGGCTCCCGTATTGAAGGAAGCAAGAACCCTCCCATTATTGTTTTTGAGAATCCTTGAATCGAATCAGGGCCAATAGGGCTTGAGGCTGGTCTTAGCCAGCTGCAAAATCTTCGTTGCATTGCCTGCGTTCTAGCGGCAATTTGTGGGGGTTCGCAGACAGCGGGGCGTAGCGTAGTCTGGCTAGCGCGCGTGGATCGGGACCACGAGGTCGGGAGTTCGAATCTCCCCGCCCCGACCATTGAACTATTCTTTGGAGAACCCTTCTTCTTTCGAGTGTCGGTTTATTTCCTCGGCAGAGCGTATCAGATAAAATAATGGATTCTACTATGTCCCAATACTGTGTTGTTCTTGTTGAGCCGACACTTCCTGAAAATGTCGGCTCCGTCGCTCGAGCAATGAATAATATGGGAGTCGAGGCGCTTAGGTTGGTGAATCCATGTGACTACCGCTCCGACGCAGCCAAATGCTTGGCCGCTCATTCGTCAGAGATATTGGAGAATGCGGTTTGTTTTTCCTCTTTGGAGGAGGCGATCGCTGATGCCAGCTTTGTGATCGGAACGACCGCTCGTGCCAGAGATCGGTTCGCTACGCTGGTTGATTTGCCTCAGCTTCCCGCTCTTATTCCATCGGGGGCCGGGTCGATTGCCTTGGTTTTCGGTCGAGAGAGTAGTGGATTGACGAATCAGGAACTCGCTTGTTGCCATCAACTCGTGTGTATCCCAACGTTCGGTCAAACGAAATCATTAAACCTGGCGCAGGCGGTCATGGTGGTGCTCTATGAATTGTCGCGAGTGTCCCCCTCAGGCGCGGGCATCAGTGACCTGAGTGAACGAGAGGTGGCGTCTGCAAGGGATGTTCTTGGCTTAAAAGAGCACCTGTTTGCCGTGCTTAAGACGGTTGGTTTTCTCAAGGAACACCAACGGGAGACCTTGTGGCAGAGTTTTTCGGACCTGATCGCCCGTGCCCGTTTGGGAACGCCTGATGTTCGCTTGCTGAGAGGGTTTTTGCGGCGGACGGAGTTGACGATCAAGCGGTCTCGTCAACAGAAGGAGCCCTAGCTCTTGCCGACCGTCTTTCGAATGAGCACCTCGATGCGATCCAGCGACTTGGCCACAATACGTGAACGGGCTGCTATGATAGCGATTCCGGGGATAAAGAGAAGAAAGCCCGGCAGGATAGGCAACAAGGCTCCGATAATGCCCATTCCGATCATCAGGATGCCGAGAATCAGCATGACGATGTGTCTGGCGAGTGATTCTCCATCCCGTTTCTTGCGATAATCGTAGTAATCGATGAATCGTCTGCCCCGGTCCCCCTGCTTGATGTGCGCGACCGTGTCTTTCAGCTTCTTAATGAGATTCATTAAGAGTGGCGCTTTGGGCGCTGGGGGAAGCTTTCTTGAGTAGTCAAATGGGGTTTTAGAGAAACGGTCTCACGGCTTCGGCCCAGACCTTATAACCGGCAGAGTTCATGTGGAGTCCATCCTGGATGAAAAGTGCCGGATCGGGTTTGCCAGCGGCTTCGAGCATGGGGGTCCAAACGTCCACGTAGCCGAGATTCTCCACCTGATTCGTATAGTGGGCGACGAGGCCGTTGGCCTTCTTCATTTCCGCAGCAAGACTCCAGCGTTTTAAACTGGGCTTGATCGCGAGGAAATACACTTCCGTATCGGGAAGGGACTGGTGGACCATAGTGGCGAATAGTCTGAAGTCTTTGAGGACAGTTTCTGCGCTCTTGCCGGCAGCGATGTCATTGTCACCCGCATAGAGAAATATTTTCTCCGGGGCGTAGGGAATCACAATGCGGGAGGCAAAGAAGATGCTATCGATAATTTGTGAGCCTCCGAAGCCCCGGTTGATGACCTTGAGATTTGGGAAGTCTGATTCCAAGGTTTTCCACATGCGAATGCTCGAGCTGCCAATAAAGAGGGTGCTGTTGGCTTCGACCGGATTTGACTTGTCGCTTGCTTCGAAAGCCTGAATGGCCTTTTCCCAGCGAGGAGAGGACGGTTCGATTCCTTCGGCTACCAAGGGTTCTGACGGAACGAAAGTGGAAATAGCAAGGGCAAGGCTGAGGCTGCCCCAAACTCGATTAACTCTTTTGGTCATATTCTCTTAGGTCTTATTCTGCCGTTGCTGTGGCTGGCGTATACCAATCTCCACGGAGCCAGTCGGCAAGCAACTCGATTTCCTTACGCGATAAGATACCATCGGGCGAAAACGAGGGCATTCGATCATTGCTCTCACCGTAGAGAGCCTCGTGGGTAGGGTCGGCGATCATGGAAATAAGCCATTCGCGGGATCCGTATCCAGTAAGATCGGGAGCGGTTGCGTCTTCATCCTCAAAGTGGAACTCGTGGCAATCGGCGCATCCAATATCGTCCAAAAGATGATCTGTTCCTGCTTGAATAATTTCCGACTCGGCGCTGTCTTGTTCCGATTGGCTAGGAAGTCCCGCTTCAGCCGAGAGCGCGATGATTGCTTTGCGAAGCTGTTCCATTTCGTCATCGTCAAAATTGGCGACCTTACGGTTGACGAACTTGGCCATCTTTCCATCGGCGAATTTGGTTTTACCGAAGAACTTGTCTGTTGCGATGAGAGCGGGATCGAGGAGCTGGCTGAGCCACTCCCGGGAGGCGAAGCCCTTCAAGTCAGCAGCGGAAGGCTCGTCCTCGACGGTATTACCGAGACCGTCGTGCCCATCATAGCGGTGACAGCTGGCGCAGTGAGCGGCAAAGAGTTTGGGCCCTTGAGTCAGGGGATCGTTTCTTAGCAACGTCACCGCTCCGGTGACCGGGATGCCAGTGGGGCCCTGGGCTAGCACTCGGACTCGTTCAGCAGCTTGATCGGCAGCAACCACTGCCTGGAGATATTCCTGCTTGGACCGATCCTCAGCGATGGCCATGAAGGTGAGGAAAGCGATGCCTCCGAGCAGTCCAAACATTACGAGAAGATTAAAAGCGTGCCCGATGCGCCAGCGACCGATAAAGGGCATCAAACAAATCAGCCCGATGACCGCGCTCGGAATCACAAGGGCTCCGTAGATTTCATTTTCGCCGGGAAAATACTTCAGAAACTGAAAGAGAAAGAGAAAATACCACTCGGGCCGGGCTGCTGCGTAAGGTTCGGAAGGTTCCGCGGGAGCGCCGAGTGACGCCCCAAGATGGCCATCTCCCAAGATCTGTCCTTTGACCACGAAAAGCAGTACGACTGCGAATACTGCCAAACAAGCAACGGCATCCTTGAGCACCTGATCAGGCCAGAACATCGCGTCTGGGCGCTGTAAGGGTTTCTTGGGCGTGATGCCATGGCGCCGAAAGAGATAGATGTGGCCGGCAATGAGCGCGACGACGGCGGCTGGAAGAAGGCCGGCGTGAAAGGCAAAAAAGCGGGTCAGCGTATGGTGGCCGTACTCGGCGCCACCAACGACCAGTTTCTCGAGACTGGGACCGATGACAGGGGTGATGGCCATGATGCTCGTGGTGACTTTCGTCGCCCAATAGCCTTTCTGATCCCAGGGAAGAAGGTATCCGGTCAACGAGAGGGCGAGGACGAGATTGAGCAGCCCGATGCCGAACCAAAAATTGATCTCCCTAGGGGCCTTATAGGCTCCGTCGATAATGACCTGAAGCAAATGGAGGACCAAAAGAATGTTCATGGCCTGTGCGGTGTAATGATGAACTCCGCGCAGCAGCCAGCCAAAAGCCATTTCGTGTTGAATGTAGAAGACGCTTTCCCAGGCCGTCTGAGCACTGGGGCTATACGCCATCCAGAGCATGATGCCGGTTACCATCTGTACGAAGAACGTAAAGGTAAGAGTGCTTCCCCATACGTATCGCCACCGAGCCCCGCCGGGAATGCTTTCAAAGAGGGCGTCTGAGAGGATTTGCTTGAACCCTGTCCGATTGTCTAGCCAATTGATCATGCTTGCTCCTTAGATGGCTGGATGTTTTTCGGCGTGCCCCGCTTGGAATTTCTGATACTGGACCCAGACTTCATCGCCGTTCCTTACTTCGACGACCAGGGAATCGAGACCGCGGGGACTCGGGCTCTTTGGGTCTTGCACGGAACCGTCGATGTTGAAGCGGCTGTTGTGGCAGGGGCACAAGTATTTCTTTTCTTCGTTGCGGTAGTCGACGAAACAGCCGGCATGGGGGCAGGCTACGTTGAAGGCTTCAACCGTAGCCTCGTCAGTTCGTCTCAAATAGACCGCCCCGATTGGAACGTTGCGGAATTGGTTCCATGCGTCGGATCGATCGGTCATGACCGAGAATTTTCTTGGAACGCCGTCCGAGGGCAGCGCAGCAAGCGTGGTCACGCGAATCGCTTTTCCTAGTGTGGACTTGCGTCGCAAGGGATCAAGGAGCACGCCGAGTCCGGCCAGCGGGGGAATGATCCCGGCGAGGAGAGCAGTGATCCCGGCGAGAAAGCTCGTTAGAAAGCCGCGACGGGTTTCTGGTGGTTGCGGTGTCTCGTTTTCCATAGGTTTGTCGTTAAGTCGAGCGTTCCCGAATGCTCTGGGTTAGTCGTCTTGAAAGTTTTTTTAGTATGGATTCGATCGGCATCAACCGAGTCAATTCGTCCTATCCTAGTTTTGAACCTCAAAATCCTCCTCGATAATCGATTAATTGGCAATCAGGAATCGATTCCGTTTCTAGGCATTGAAGACTCGTTCTGTCGGGGACTTGAGTTCGTGGATCGTCGGTGTCAGAATTCCTGGGTGGCGACTAAGAAACAGCGATTTATTCAGCTGCGTCGGTTTCTTCGGATCCGGACGGCTGCAGTGGGGGCTGGATATCTGGTTCTTCTCGCTGGGATGTTCTGCATTTTTTCGCTGTTTCCGAGGCATTCGCCGACGCTCATTACCGAGGCTCAGTTTGCGCCGCCATCCGGGACGTTTTGGATGGGGACAGACGTTCATGGGCGAGATCTCTTCGCTCGGACTATCTTCGGATTGAGGATTTCCCTTCTAGTTGGATTTTGTGGCGCCTTCGTCAGTCTCTTGATTGGAACGATTTGGGGCAGTGTTGCGGCCTATCTAGGGGGCGTTTGGGATGGCTTGATGATGCGGATCGTCGATGTGCTCTATGCGATGCCTTCCGTGATCTTTGTCATCGTCTTAATGGCCGCTTATGATGGCGTGGCGAGTCCGATCGTTGAGCGAGGTCTCCGTTGGGGTGGGGCTGAAGACGTGGCCGATGGAGCCTCGATGATACGTCTCTTACTCTTGTATCTGGGCTTGGGTGCCGTTTCCTGGCTGACTGTTGCTCGGATTGTTCGGGGTGAGGTTCTGGGGATTCGAGAGCGAACGTTTGTCCAAGCGAGCCAGGTGTTGGGAGCCTCGACGCAACGAATTCTCATGGTGCATATTCTGCCAAACTTGATTGGCATCTTGATCGTCTACCTCACGCTAACGATCCCCACGATTATCCTGTATGAGTCATTCCTAAGCTTTCTTGGGCTCGGAATCCAACCCCCGTATGCTAGCCTAGGCAGTTTGATTGCTGACGGGGCGCAGCAGATTAATCCGATCCGCATCTATTGGTGGATGATCGTGTTCCCCGGAGGGGCCTTGGTGCTGACGCTGCTCGCGCTTAATTTCGTTGGCGATGGCTTGCGACAACTTATGAATCGTCGTTCGTCGTTCCAAAGGGATTAGAGCCTCGCTTGATTTTTTCTGAGGCGGTTACTCCGGAGAAGGGATTCCCCTTCACGGGAACGCTGGGAAAACTGGGGGATCTGCGAGGGATGGCCCGGATAGATCCAATGGCGTAGATCCATGCGACTATGAGATGCAGTGCAGTCGCGGCCATTAATCCGAGGATGCTAAGAAGTTGGAACCCGTATAAAATAATGGCTAGGGTCATTATGAGCGCGCCAGGGATCAGAATGCTGCCAGCGAGACGCCAGGTTTTTCCTAGTCCTATTCTGCGGTGAGTGCAATAGGTGAGAAAGAGGATAGGCAAGAAGTAAATAGTTGCGAGAAGCGTCCAGGTGGCGAGGAGGCTAGTCATAAGGGAGGCAAATGCGCCAACGGTTACAAGCGGCTTTCGTGATTTCCACCAGGGTTTGAGAAATGCCGGCGCTAGGTCGACGGTCGCATCTGCTGGATAGGCGCGGGCCACGGAACCAAAGAGCGAGGAGAAACGAATCTCCGTTGGCTCGATGGTGATCTGAAAATCGGAGGTCAGGTTGCCGTGTGATTGGGTGAGTCCAGAGACGACAACCGAGAGGAAGCCGTTTTGGTTTTGAATGGGACTCTCGGTCGGTAGAGGATCAATGCGTCCCCCCTCCAGCATGGAGGTGCTGGGGAGGGATTCAGCGGTCTTTTCGATAATTGGAATCCATCGGCTATGCAAAAAGCCCACCGTACTTGTGGCGGCGAACGCAGCGATGCAAACCCAGCTAAGCAGCAACCAAGACGTCGAACGTGCGGAAAATGCGACGATTCCAGAAAAGGTCAGCGGGATTGGCAGAGCCCGAGACGTTGCTTGGTCTTCTTGCTCCATTCTATCCGATCTCGGATTGTCGATGAATATGCGTAGGCGAACTCTACCTAAGCCCCTTGTGCCGGCGGTGCCGGAGGAGTTTGAGGAGGTGTTGAGCCGTCCGCTGGGGGAGGCTGGGTTCCTGGTTTGTTTTGCTGAGGGGCAATGGCAACGACCAGTGGGAATCGAAGTTTCATGATTTCATCAACAATCACCTCGACGAAATAGGTGCCGGCTTCCTTGAACTCAACTTGGCCGAAGAGGGAGACGTTGGTTGCATGGCTGGATGCGTCTCGAAGCGCAAATTTGACCTCGCTCTTTCGGACAACCGTAGTTTGATCTGGGGCGATCAGCCGAACGGACTCGGTGAAGGACCCGACGCCCGCAGCCCATCGGTTGAAGATGCAAAGTTTGAGCGCGGTGATAGGGACTTTAGGGACCCTAATGAGTCCGATCACCCCGATGATAATGAAGTTCCCGCTCGACTCTTGTCGAACGTCTTCACAAAGAAGTGAACACTGTAGGTCTGGGAGAATTCTTGATGGTTCCATGGAGTAAAATTTGCCTCGGCAAGTAACTAGTTGATAAGAGTAGCTTAGAAATCGGTGCTTGTCGAATCGCGATAGGGTGTCGCGACCCTGTCTATGCCCTGCCTGGAGTGGCTGCTTGAGCCGTGTTTCGCATGAGCATTGCGATCGTCATCGGGCCAACGCCTCCGGGATTGGGGGTGATTTTGCCTGCGAGTGTTCGGACTGCTTCGAAGGCGACGTCTCCAACGAGCCGTGCCCCGTTCTTGGCATTGGGGTCCTCGATTCGATTGACACCGACATCGATCACAATGGCGCCGGGCTTGACCATATCGCCGGTAACGAATTCGGGAACCCCCATGGCGGCGATCAAGATGTCGGCTGTTCGACAGATTTCCGCAATATTAGGGGTGCGAGAGTGACAGACCGTGACCGTGCAATTGGCATCATCAGCCTTTTGGATCAGAAGAGCAGCCATGGGCTTACCCACGATATTACCACGTCCAAGAATGACGGCATGAGAACCCGGAATCGTTTTTCCACTCCGACGAAGTAATTCGTGGACACCCGCTGGGGTGCAGGGAACGAAGCCCGAAGATTCTCCCAACATCAGCTTTCCGACATTTTCAGGATGGAAGCCGTCCACGTCTTTGTTCGGTAGGACGGATCGATAGACGATCGTCTCGTCAATTTGCTTTGGTAAGGGGGCTTGGACCAGAATCCCGTGCGTTTCGGGGTCCGCATTGAGATCCTTGATCAGTGACAAGAGCGTCTCCTGGCTCGTCTCTTCCGGGAGCACGATAGTACGAGATATGATACCCAGCTTCGCGGCTGTCTTCTCCTTCATTCCCACGTAGACTCGGGAGGCAGGGTCCTCACCTACGCGGACGAACACGAGACAGGGTGAGATGCCGCGGGCGTTGAGCTGGGAAACACGTTGCGCTGTTTCGGCGTTGATTTCGGCGCTAATCTTACGCCCGTCGAGAAGGTTTTCCACCGTTGTGCTATTCGAGGATGCGAAGCTGTTCAACTTCTATGACGGGAATGCTTGGCCACCGAGCATCGACCGCTTCAGCTCCTACCACTCGAATCTTGCGTCCTTCATAGGGGCGAAGTGCCTTGGGGCCCGTGCCGAGGCTAACCTGAAGTTTTCCGGTATAGAGGTAATTGATGGTGGTCCCGGTTCTTGGGTCGTCGAGGCGGTGGTAGGTTGGGGCTTGAATATTTCGTGCCCGTTTTACGATGCCGTCGCGAGTGATCACGCGCTTCAGCTCTGCAGCGATCGGCTCTGGGATCGTGTTGGTCGTTTCAAGAGTCGGCGTCGTGGGAAAGGTGGGAGTAGCTGTGATTGGTTCCGAGGCCTCGATTGGCATAAACACGGTGCCTGGAGGGCTATTGTTCCGTGAAACGCTAGCTGTGGAATCGGCCCTACCAATGGAGTCAAAGAGGCTCGTTTCCTGAGCCGTGCTTGTTGGTGCCGGAGGGGGAACGAAGGTGGTTTGGGGTGTTTCGCTGTAGGCAGGGCGCTGAATTGCTTCAGCAGTTTTGTTTGTTGTACTCGCTAGCTCGTTTTCTTCGTCAATAATGACTTCGGGGATCGAATCGGTTGTTGAGATTGCCGGAACGACAACCGGGACTGGCTCAATAATATCGTTGGCATTGGCTGTCGAAGATTCTCTGATGTATTCCTGCGCGACGTAGGCGACAGTGGCCTCTAGAGGTTTGATGGCTGTCCAACCGGCCGAAACTCTGAGGGGTTCTACAATGGTGCCACGCTCAATTCGGCCAACGACAGAGAAGTTCTGTCCAGGGCCCGCTCTTACGTTGAGCCGAGAGGCGGAAACCGCGTTGCTCGCTGTGTCAATGTACTGAGATGAAATCCAGAGCTCCGTTGATTCAGGAATGGCGATTCGAAACCAATCTCTCGGTTCGCCTGGTTGTGGATCGTTTAAGTTGATTCGGTCAAGAATGGTGACGCTCGTTCCGGTATTGAGCTGTTGAATCACTTCACTGGCGATACTGGGGCGGGTTCGAATGTTGACGCGCTCATTCAGGACCACTCCTTCGGACCCTATAGCCGCGAATGGGAGGGTCGACGAGAGCCACCACAATAAGGTAACTAGTATCGAGCCGTGCCGTTTCATGTTCCCTTGAGTAGAAAACTTCGTCGACGGTCTGTCAATGCCACAGGGCGGTGATCCTTGTTTCGTGGGTACATTCTCATTTTGGCGGTTGTCAAAGGGATGGCCTCCGGTTTTCTGGGACCTCCCGTACATTAGGCCCGAGAATGAGAATTTTGGTCGTTTCGGCAACCCTTTCCTCTGAAGACTTAGTCTTGCTGTTCTATTTGATGGCTGTCATTTAGCCCTTGGCTCCGAAAACGCACCATTTTAAAAGTCTCTTGCGTCGCCGAGGGAGAGCGCTACAGTGGCTTCATGAGCATTCGGTCTCTTATTGCGTTGATTTGTTTAGTGGTGACGAGCCCTTCCTGGGCTCAGGTGACTGTTGAGCTGGATTTTGAGAAAGACTTCTATATCGCGGACGAAACGATGTTTGCGAATGTCAGAATCACCAATTTTTCGGGCCGGACCTTGAATTTTGGTCGAGATAACCACTGGCTGATGTTCTCGGTTGAAGCTCGCGATGGGTTCTTGGTTGATGAAGAGGGGACGCCGAATGTTTCTGGTGCGTTTGAGATTCCCAATGCGTCCCGGGGGACGCGGCGAGTGAATCTTTCTCCTTACTACAAGATGCAAAAGCCAGGACGATATCAGATCTTGGCCACCGTTTTCTCTGAGCAAACCAAAGAAGTACTTAAGAGCCCTCAGGTTGAGGTCAATATCATCCGTGCGACGACGCTTTGGAGTAAGGATTTTGGTGTCTCGAGAGATAATGGGGAATCATATGAGGTGCGGAGATATTCCCTGATCCGAGCCCTTAACGACAATCAGCTCGAACTTTATGTCAGGGTCGCCAAGGTGGACAATTCTCAGGTTTTTAACGTCTTTTCTGTCGGGAATCTTGTGTCGTTTGGATCTCCTGAGGCCCAAGTGGACCGTCTGAGTCGTCTCCATCTCTTACAACAATACGGGGCTCGATCATTTCGGTATCTCGTTGTGTCCCCGGACGGGGAGTTGTCAAAACGGCATCGTTTCGACTACACAAACACTCGTCCCAAACTAGCACCCGGCCTAGATAACATGATCGCGGTTCGGGGTGGGATTCGCGTGCCGGCGGCGACGGATCTACCGCCTTCGCTAGAAACCTTTGACCGACTTGATGGGGGGCCTGTGCCAACGGACCCTGCCCTAAATGCCGCCTCAGTGCCTACGAATCAACGGCCCAATTAGGACGAAGGTCGAAGGACGAAGGTCGAAGTCCGCTGCTCTAGTGGACAAAGAGCTCTGATTGATGGGCGTGAAGGTGAAGTAACTTTGAGACGGCTGCCTCGATCGAAGGCAGGACAAAATCTCGGTGGCCCGTGCCATTTTGTTTCGATTCGACCATCATCGAGGTCATCCCAATCGATTGTGCCGCAGCCGCATCTTGCCATTGATCACTGATGACATAGGAGTGATTGATATCAAGGCGATGCTCGAATGTGGCCTCGCGGAATTGCCCTGGTTTGGGTTTCCGGCACGGACAATCATCCACTTCGTCGTGTGGGCAGAAGAGGAACTGATCTATTGGGAGTTTCTGGCGGATTAAGGTGTGCATGAGGTCGAGCTCTCGTCTGGAAAACTCTCCTCGGGCAATCCCTGGTTGATTACTGGTCGCGAAAACGAGCATTCCGGCATCATGGATGTCGCGGAGTAAGGGGAGAACGTCCTGATTGATCTGCAATTCCTCCACACGGTGTGGGGCTCGTTCATGTTGACCGTCGTTGATCCTCTTAACTAGGAAACCGTCCCGTTCGATAAATACCGC
The DNA here is from genome assembly GCA_913061285.1 of uncultured Verrucomicrobiota bacterium. Classification (GTDB taxonomy): domain Bacteria; phylum Verrucomicrobiota; class Verrucomicrobiia; order Limisphaerales; family AAA164-E04; genus UBA2970. The sequence continues at coordinate 20,284 of CAJXVR010000048.1, forward strand.
TGATTTCATACAAATTAGAGGAAAGCATACGGTTTGCCGAAATCGAATTTGAGAAGGTTTTTTCGGTAATTATCAGTTTTGTCCGAATTCTTACCCCATGGCGGCGTTAAAGGGGGCTAGTGGGCAAAACGCGCAGATTATTCAAAGAGATCGCGCTTATCGAGAACCCTGGCTTCTATCATTTGGGCCACGGGTTGGGCCCGGACAATGGCGTTATTCTGGGTTTGTCCTCGAAATTTTCTCAATTCGACGCGACAGGCAGCGGTCGGTTCTCCATTTCGATCCTTGATCGGAAGAGTTACGATGGCCGATTTCTTGGTCTTAGCGTAGTAGATTTTTCCGCGTTTGATACAATCGAGGACTGCTTCGTCTGCTGGTGTACCGATCCGTTGTTCAAAATTACTCGCGATCAGCCTAGGTGGGGTGGCATCGGTTTCGTTGGCGAAAATCGAAACTTGGATGAGGCGGTTGTATTTCTCCATCACTTGCTCGACGAGACGCTGCGCGATGGCGATTTTGGGGCGGTATTTGATTTTTGTGTTCCCAAAATACGCTGTGGCGTCGGCTTCTGTGAAATAGCCGATCTTACCCGAAACGAATTGTGTGTCGGTTAGTGTAGGGATCGATTTCGTTTGGTTGAGACTGAGCGAAATATTGGGCCCCTCGCATTTGATCTGAAGGGAATGCCATTCGCCAGAGGGGAGGTCGATACGATTTCCGATAGGCTCCTGAGCCAGCCCGTTGACGACTTTCCTAAAGTAAAACCATCCGCCGAGGGTATCGATTCGAAACGAATAATAATTGGAGGGATCTTGCCAGCGAAAGACAAGGCCGATTGTCTGGGACTGTTGTCCATCCACGACTTTGACGTGGGTTGTGAGCTCAAAGTCGTCGAACGTCTCTTTATCATAGACGAGCATTGGGACGCGGGACTTGCCGAGTGCATTTGAGAACTGACCGATGACCTTTTTTCGATTTGTATTTCGCGCGAGAGGGGAGATGATCTCCATTGCTGGAGGGAGGGCGTCGACAATAACCCTCCATTTCGCGCTGTCGCCTTCACCGCCGATGCTTTGGGCGAATCCCTTGGGGGGCGAGTCAACAGGGGTGTCTACGGGTTCGAGAGAGAGCTCAGCCCCATAGGCCTGGATGATCAGGGTTACTCCGATAAAGACGCGACAAAGCGTTTGCTTCATGGAGGGTAAACTAGCAAAAGCCCGTTCAATGCTGAAGGGTTTTTCTGATTCTTCAGCGATTGCTAGCTGAGGTGCTCTCGAATCTCTCATCGAAACGGAGGCGTATTCATCGAACCCACTAGAATCGAAGCTTTCTCTTGCCAAACGCTCGTTCATCAATAGATTAACCGACTCATTTGTTGACGTGCAGACGATGATTAATTTTGGTATAGAGCTATTAGCCTTTGCGGCGCCCACACAACCGGGGCAGGAACCACCACCTTTCTGGGTGAACATGGTGCCCTTGGTGCTTTTGATGGTGATGCTTTATGTCATCATGATCCGGCCTCAACAAAAGAAAGCTCGGGAACATAATGACCTGCTATCCCGGCTCAAGATTGGTGACAAGATTGTTACCACCGGGGGAATTGTCGGAACGGTCGTTAGTCTAAAAGATAAGAACGTAGCGATCCGATCCGCGGACACGAAAATGGAGATTCTAAAGAGCGCCATTTCTGATGTCACTGAGAAGAATCCGAGCTAAACGATTTACACTTAATTCATGAAATCAGGATACTATTGGAAGTGGTTTTTCGTTGTCTTCGTAGTCGCGTGGGCGATTACCGAGATGTCACCACCTAAGAGCAAAAACTTAGTTGACCATTTTGCTCTCGAGGTAGATCGCAGTGATGCGGCGAATTCGGACGTCATTGAAGGCATTGTAGCTAGGGCTCGCGAGCTTGAAACAGCGAATCCGGGACGTGAATACGCGAACTTGCTCGATGCCGTTGGCTCGGCTGATCTTCGCCCGTTATTCCCGGCAGTAACGACTGAGACGGCTGACAATCCAAACCGTGAGATTCTCAATTCGCTTCAATCGGACGCCGCAGGGCAGATTCGTCTGGGATTAGATCTTCAGGGTGGGATTTCGTTTATGGTCGCAATGCAGACCAATAAACTTCGTGCGGACCAAGAAAGAGACGTGGTAATCGCGCAGGCCATCGAGGTACTACGGAAGCGTCTCGATAAGTTTGGTGTTGCTGAGCCGAGTCTCCAGCCGGTGGGTGAGGATCGAATTCTGATTCAATTGCCTGGTCTGTCGGAGGTGGATTACCAGAGTGCCCGAGAGACCTTGACCAAGCCTGCCTATTTGGAATTTCGTTTGGTTCATGAGCAGAGTCAAACGCTTCTTGCTCAAGGGATGCTCGCGCCTGGTTATGAGATCCTCAGTGAAAAGGTCAAGGAAGCGAATGGTGTTGAAAAGACTCTCGAATACCTTGTTAAGAAGAAGCCAGAACAGGGGCTAACCGGAAAGCACTTGTCGCAAGCCGGCGTTTATCCTGATCCTATGACGGGGCGTCCCAAGATCGATTTCCAGATGACCTCGGAGGGAGCGAGCCTCTTTGCCGATGTGACATCTCAGAACACTGGGCGACAATTGGCGATCGTGCTTGATGGCGAGCTGAAATCAGCCCCTTCCATTCGTGGTCCGATCGTTTCTGGTCGTGGAGAAATCTCAGGAAACTACGATCTAAAAGAGGCATTCGAGTTAGCCAACGTGCTTGAAAACCCTCTCGAAGCCCCTGTCGAAATTGTGGAAGAACAGACCGTTGAACCAACCCTTGGACGCGATTCGATTCAATCAGGCGTCAAAGCGTCGCTGGTGGGATTGATTCTCGTCGCTGGATTCATGGCGGCTTATTACCTCATGGCTGGAATGATTGCGAATTTTGCCCTGCTCTTAAACTTGGTTATTCTTCTTGGGGTTCTCTGTTCGGTCGATGCGACTCTGACATTACCGGGTATTGCGGGTATCGTTTTGACAATTGGTATGGCGGTGGATGCCAATGTTCTCATTCTAGAGCGTATTCGCGAGGAGCTTTCCGCCGGGAAATCCACTCGAGGATCGGTCGAGGCAGGTTACAATAAGGCCTTTGGAACAATCTTTGATGCGAATGTCACGACCTTGATTGCATCGGTGATTTTGATCTTCATGGGCAAAGGGCCTGTGCAAGGTTTTGGTGTGACACTTACAATCGGTATTTTGGCCAGTATGTTCACCGCCTTGGTGGTCACGCGCTTGGTTTTCCAAGGCTTACTTGGCTCAGGAATGCTAAAGGCAGTTTCGATGATGAAATTGGGACTGCTCCACAACCATCAATTCGACTTCATGCGTCACTGGAAACGGTGGTTTGCCATTTCTTGGGGATTGATTGCTATTGGGCTTATCTTTGGAGTCGTGCGAGGCGGTTCGGTGATGGGCGTTGATTTCGCAGGTGGTGATTCTCAGGTCTTTCAGTTCGAGCAAGCGACTGAAGTTGGCACCTTGCGAGCTGCCGTGGGAGAACTCGGGATTGGTTCCGCCCAGATTTCCTATCAACGAAGCCTCGGTAGTGGGACTCAAACGTTGAAAGTCACCAGTGCCGCTGGTTCTGGAGACCAAATCCTAACAATGCTCGCTGAGAAGTTTCCCGAGAGTGGCTATAAACTGATTCAATCAAGCAAGGTTGGGGGGATCGTTGGGAAGGAGATTCAAAAGTCGGCGATCATTTCGGTCGTTCTCGCTCTCTTTGGTATCCTCTTCTACGTTGCCCTGCGCTATGAGTTCTCATTCGCAATTGGGGCCGTTTTGGCTGTGATTCATGATATTCTAATGACCCTCGGATGGTTCTTTATGACAGGCCGTGAGCTGAATGCTCCAATGGTTGCGGCCATTTTGACCGTCATCGGTTTTTCGATTAATGATACCATTGTGATCTTTGATCGCATTCGTGAAGATTTGAAGTTGGGTGTTCGTGGCACCTTTCGTGAGATCATGAATTCGGCTCTGAACAAGTGTTTGAGTCGAACGATTATCACGTCGGGAACGACGTTCTTGGCTGCGGCGTCCCTCTACATTTTCGGTGGGAGCGTGATCAACGACTTTTCGTTCACGTTTCTGATCGGTATTATCACCGGAACTTATTCCAGTATCTACATCGCTTCATCCATCGTCTTGTGGTGGACAAAGGGTGAGAAGCCAGATCTCTCTGAAACGTCTCCTGATGTTGTCTTGGCCTCAAGCGGGCCTCAAGAGGGTTAAACCTTCAGGAATAGAGTAAACGATTCAAAAGCTTCCGGTGCCTTTGGGCGCCGGAAGCTTTTTCTTTGAGCGGCTGTCTATTATAGCCTTGTTAGTTCGATTAGGCCGGCGCATTCTCACGGCGGTTTCTACCTTTTCATGAACTTTCGATGGTCAATAGCCCCGCCCCAACAACCTCAGGCGGAACAATTGGCGCAAGAACTTGGCGTATCTGAGCTCCTCGCCCAATGTTTGATCAATCGAGGGCATTCTGAGGCTGAGGAAGCGCGCCGTTTTCTCAAGCCTCGTCTGCGTGACTTGGCTCTCCCCCTTGAGATTCCCAATATGGAAACCGCGATTCAACGTTTGTTGAAGGCGCGTGAGACCGGGGAAAAGGTGGTCATTTTTGGAGATTATGACGTTGACGGCGTCACCTCAACGGCACTCCTCGTCGAGGTGCTGGAGGAGTTTGGTTGGAATATCAATTCCTATTTGCCTCATCGAATGAATGAGGGGTATGGATTGAGTAGGACAGCAGTCGAGAATTGCTTGTCTCGCTTTGCTCCATCCGTCTTTCTTGCCGTGGATTGTGGCTCAACGGCTGGCGAAACGATTGATTTTCTCAATGAAAAGGGCCTTGATGTCATCGTGCTGGATCACCATCAAATCTCCGATCCAGCGCCCAAGGCAGTTGCCTTGGTGAATCCACAGATCAATGGAGGTCTGTTTTGCGAACTTTGCTCGGTCGGATTGGCGTTTAAGTTAGCCCATGCGATCGTGATGGAGTGTCGCAAACGAAACGATCCTCCTTCGGCCCAAGATTATGATCTAAAACCGCTCATGGATTTGGTTGCTCTAGGCACCGTGGCTGATTTAGTGCCCTTGGTTCGGGAGAATCGAATTTTGGTGACGGCTGGATTGAGTCGACTGAATCAAACCCGGCGAGCTGGTTTGCTTGCCTTGATGGAAGTGGCTCAGGTTCGGGATCAGATTGGGGTCTTTGAGATAAGCTTCCAGTTAGGACCTCGAATTAACGCCTCTGGGCGTCTCGAAGATGCCATGGCATCGTTGGACTTGCTCTTGTGCTCTGATGTTGATTCGGCAAAACAACAAGCGCTGGAGCTTGACGCCTGCAATCGTGAACGCCAGCAAATCGAGAAAGGAATCGCTGACAACGCCATTGCAACGGTGCGTCAGGAATTTGATCCGGCAGAGGATTTTGTGATTGTTCAAGGAAGCCTCGATTGGCACGTGGGGGTTGTCGGTATTGTGGCTTCTCGTGTTCTACGCGAATTCTATCGACCAACCATCATCTTGGGGGGAGAGGGGAACGAACTCCGAGGGTCAGGACGTAGCGTCGAAGGCTTTGATCTTGCCGAGGCGTTGCGAGAGTGTGACGACCTGTTGACTCGGCACGGTGGCCACGCCATGGCCGCAGGCCTCTCGATCCCCCCGGAGAATTTACCGGATTTCAGGCAGCGAATTAATGAGTTTGCTAAGAAGACCCTCACGCAGGAAATTCTCAAACCCATCGTCAAACTTGATGCGATGATCAGTCTCAGTGCGATGGGGATGGAGCAGATGGAGGAGTTAATGAGCCTGCGACCGTTCGGTGCCGGGAACGTGCCCTTACAATTTGCCGTGAAGGACGTGGTGTTACAAAGTTTGCCGCATCGAATGGGAAAAGACGGTCAACATGCGAAATTCTGGGTGACCGATGGTGAAGTGAGTAATGAAGTGCTTTGGTGGAATTGTGGCAAGCAGGCCTTGCCAACGGGACACTTCGACCTTGCCTTTGCCCCTCAGATTAACGACTACAATGGACGACGGTCCATTCAGTTCAAACTCCTCAACTGGCGGCCCTCGGAGCAGTCTTCGTAGATCTTCGGTCCCCGTCTCCTCACGTTGTTGTCAGTCCATATGATGGAGCCCTTAGTCCGAAGGGCTGACGAAACTGACGGTTTCTGTGATCGTGGACTCCTCCGGTTCGTCCTGAAAACGGACGATGACATTGTGGAATCTGTCTTCGCGCCACTGATCCTCTTTCAGTAGCCAGTTCTTGACAAATGAGGCCACGGTTTTTCGGGCCTCTTCTCGAACCAATGCGAGGCGATCGTCATCATCAGCAAATTGCACGAGGGTTGCGGTCATGCTTTTTTCCAGATCCTCGAGTTGATCTGTCGCGTTGAATCTACCCCATCCGTTCTTGGTTGTTTTCTCCATCCGACCCGTGTGAATGCTTGGGGGGAGAGTCGGTCGAATTCTTGGAGCCGTTACCAGGCAAGTTTGGTTTGAGATGCTGAGGGCCCATGGGTCTCCGAGTTTTAGGTGGTATCGATAGGTGACAGGGACACTGATCTCTGAAGTGGTGGTACCGAGTGAAACATAGTCCCACCATATCTTGAGCTGGTCTTTTGTTTTGAAGCGTTCGGTCGAATCAAGGGTTGCTAGCTCTAGTCGACCCGAGCCGGCTTGTTCGACTGAGGGCAGTGACGCGGTGAAGGTGCGGGTGATTGTCCCTTGTCGAAATCTCTCGGCAACGTCTTCGGCTTTCTGTGAAAGGGCGCTGGCGACTCGAAAGCTTTCTGAGAGGCTCTCGGAGAGCACCGTCTGGCTGCGGGCGAAGATAAAATAGCCAGCAACACAAAGAATAGTGACGGAAAGAAACAGCGTGATTGGCCACCGCCAGCGATCGAATCGACTGTGATGCCTGTTAGCGGCGAGAGGGGCGGTGGAAACTACCTGGGATTCCTCGCTAGACTGTTTTTCGGCTTCACTCATGTCTCCGCGCCTGGCCTTGAAAACCAAGGCGATTCCCACCTACGTTAGCTTTGGATCGGGGAATTCGCAAATGAATGATTGGATTCTTGTTCTCGAGCCTAATTCGGCGCTTTTGCCGCCTCGGCCCTCTGAGCGAGTACTCGGGCTGAGGGAATGTAGGTTTCCTTGTAGCTTTTGCGGAACGCTTCAAAGGTACCGTTTTCGATCGCTGATCGAATCTGGCGCATGAGGTCGAGATACATGTAGGAATTGTGCAGGGCAAGAAGCCTAAGCCCGACAATTTCGTTAACATTCAGGAGATGGCGGAGATAGGCGCGGGTGAAATTCTTACAGGCGTAGCACTCGCATTCCGGGTCTATGGGGGCCCAATTCTCCTTCTCGCGCCCAGCCTTAATGTTTATGGCGCCGTTCTTTGTGTAGGCGGTACCGTTCCTGGCCACGCGAGTCGGAAGCACGCAATCGAACATATCAATGCCTCGAGCTACGAGTTCAACGAGTTGGCCTGGCGTTCCCAGTCCCATGGCGTACCGGGGTTTTTCCTGAGGGAGGTAGGGCTCTGTCTGTTCGACGGCTAGCATCATCTCTGGTTCCGTCTCTCCGACACTAACGCCGCCGACCGCATACCCATCAAAATCCATCTCAACCAAACTCTTGGCGCACGATTCGCGCATCTCGGCCCGGTTCCCGCCCTGAGCGATGCCAAAGACGAGTTGGTTGGGGGCTCGTTCTTGATCACGACTTATCTTGGCCCACAAGATAGTTCGATTGACCGCGTCTTCCATTTCTTTCAAAGGGACATTGTGGGCGGGGCATTGATCAAAAACCATGGCGATGTCGGATCCTATGGTCCGCTGAATAGCCATCGATTCTTTGGGCCCGAGAAAGAGACGTGAACCGTCGAGGTGAGAGCGAAACTCGACGCCATCCGCCTTAATCTTGCGAATGTTCGCAAGGCTGAAAACCTGGAATCCGCCACTGTCCGTCAATATGGGGAACTCCCAGTTCATGAATTTGTGGAGCCCGCCTGCTTTTTCCATAATGTCCATCCCTGGACGTATGGCGAGGTGGTAGGTATTTCCGAGAATGATCTGGCTGCCGATTTCGACGAGCTCCCGTTTGTCCAGCCCCTTGACGGATGCTTGGGTGCCGACAGGCATAAACGTTGGCGTGTCGATGGTGCCTCGTGAAGTGATGAGGCGCCCGAGACGCGCTTTGCTACTTGGGTCGGTTTGGAGCAATTCGAACATGTGGAGACAGTGTTGAATCAAGCCGCCCCAAGAGGCAAGTCAGGAGAGCGAAAATCAGTTTTTGAGGCCCGCAGGAAACCCAAGTGCCTGAGAATTTTCTTTTTGGTCCTAAAACAGCCTCTCCAAGGCCTTGGTTCTCAAACGAATAGACAGCTCAGAGGCGCAGCCCGGGCGATTTACTCGAGAACTCGAAGTTGGGCCCGCTTCACGTTGATCAATTGACGTTTGAGTTGGAAAATCTCTTCAGGGCTTGTAGCGCTTTTGAGAAGTTGCTCAAGAAGGGATCGCTGTTTATCAAGGGATGTTGCTTCCATTTCCCGATGGCCTTCCATCGCTGCTAACTCTTGCTTCAGTTCGAGCAATTCCAGTCGTTCCAAATGGAGGCTTTTGACATCGCTCGAGTTGCTTTCGAGGCGTTGCTGGAGGTGTTCTTCAATGAGCTGTATTTCTTCTCGTGCCAGTGAAACGTCCTGTTGGTGGCGAGCGAGATTCGGCATCCTTGCCTCGTTAGCGTTAGAATTAGCTTTTCGATCACTGACCGGTTGGTCGGAAAACGCGGCGAGTTGATCTTCAAGCGCCTTGATGCGCAGCCTGGCCTCGATCATGTGGGGATGTTTTTCTCTATAGCGTAAGCTAAGGGATTCCAGTTGCGCGCGCGAGTCGGCGAGCATGAGTTCGATGCGAACTTGTTCGGGCCTCATGGGACGGTTCACAGGCGTTGCGATTTGTTGGTCTCGAAATGCATCCAGTCGTGCTTCGATGGATTCTAGCTGAGCGGCCGCTTCGATCACTGTTGGGAATTTTTCTTTGTAGCGAGTTTTTAGTTTGGCAAGTTTTAAGCGCTTCCTACTTGCCTCTATTTCGAGATGGGTTTGATAGCGTTCGATGAGGGCCGCTTGCTCGTCTTCTGATAGTCTTGCGGCCGTTTTTTTTAACTCTGAAAGAACGGTGTCAATCTCAGTCTGGAGGTGCTCGAGATGATTTTTCACGGTGGCAACCGTCGGATGCAACGATCCATATCTCGATTGCAGGTTGTGGAGTGATTTCGCTACCTCAGCATACTCTGCGTTCAATTCCATGAGGTAATCGGACTGGGTATCGTAAATCCCAATGCGTCCCTGTCCCTGAAACGGGGGCATGGGGTCGCTTACTAGGGGACTGGATGCCACGATGCTCATCTTGCTGAGAAAGAGGATGCCGAACAAGGACGATAGGAATCGAGACTTGGATGTCATAGAGATTGGTGTGATTGCAGATTTTTTCTATCCTTTTCGCTTCGATACTAGGGCAATCTTGAAAACCATTGCGAGGGGTTTTTCAAGCTTCCCAGCAATGATGATGAGTTTTTCTGGACTTCAGTGATATCGGTCCGAGAATGTCGGGCGGTATGAAACAGTGGTTTTCGAATTTGATTTGCTATGTCGCTAACGGGTGCGGGATTGCCATATTGGTTCTCGGTAGCCCAAACGAGGGAAGAGCTGGCTCGGTCGAGATCGTTTTCCCTGGGGATTCGTGGGAGGAACGGGATCCAGAGGAGCTTGGGTTGGATCCTGAGGGGCTCGACCGATTGGCAGGCAGTTTCCGAGGGCGTGGGGTAGTTGTTAAAGATGGCTATGTTGTCAAGTCGTGGGGAGCGTTACCACGGCGGGGTGATTGGTTTGGTGCCTCAAATCCGCTCTTGAGCAGCTTGTTGTTCTTTGGTGTTGAAGAGGGGCGGATCGATGGGGTTGACGAGCCTATTCGCAACTACTTGTGGGATCTTAACTCGAAAGACCGCACGATCGCTCTTGCTCATCTTGCCAATATGACAAGTGGGTATGCGTATCACGAATCAGCCGGAGAGACGTGGGCTTACAGCAATCTTGGGGTTCAGTTGTTTCAAATGACCTTGTTTGATCGTGTGTATAATGCGCCTCCGATCTCGGTTCTGCTTCACCGCGACCGTCTGGGGCCACTCAAATTTCAGGATCGCCCGGGATTCAGAGAGCGGACCAACACGTTTATTGCCTCGGTGAGAGATTACGCAAGGCTTGCTTGGTTTTGGTGTCAGAAAGGAAATTGGAACGGTGAGCAGCTCTTGCCGGCTCATTATTTCGACCGATTCCAGAAGGCACATGTTTCGGCTCAGATATCTGCCCCGAGTGAGGGAGATACGAATGACTATCTTCACATTGGAAACTACCGTGATGAGTCCGAATTTTTTGAGCATGCCGCTCCGAGTAGTTATGGCTATGGGTGGTGGTTCAATCGATCGCTCGGAGGGGGCGACGGTAATTTGATTTGGCCGGAGGCCCCGAGTGACATGTTTCTCTGCGTGGGAGATCGTGGGAATAATGCTGTGATCATTCCGAGTTTGAATCTTGTCTTGGTGACGGCTTACTCGCAGTGGGGTTCGTTTGAGCCTAGAGATGCCTCGGGAACATTCAACTCACGGATTCAAACCTTTCTCTCCTCGCTTCGCGAAGCAAACTAAGTCTTTCTCGGAATGCTTATTCCCTTTCTAGGGGCACTCCTCGTTGGCTTCACGGGAGAGAGGTAATCCATGAGCGGTCTTGTGCCGGAATTGGCATGGCGCCTGTCTCTTATACACATCTCCGAGCCCACGAGACCTCTCTACATCTCG